>NZ_JBNHER010000001.1:0-29526 GCF_050015975.1 Dapis purpurea BLCC-M126
TACTGTAATGATTCTGGTTTTATTATAAGTGATCATCCGAACATGATATTACATCAACAAACATATTGGCTGCCAAATCCTAAAAAAAGTGGAAAAATTCCATTAATCTTATTTAAAGTAAAAATAGCTGAAGTATCTGGTCCCCGTTTAAGATGGTATTTATGGTTTCACATAATCTTTGGTTGGATATTAACATCTCTCTGGGTAGCAGGTTTTAGTGGTTTAGTTCGTGGTCAATAATTTGTTTGAGGTTTGAAACCTTTCAACTGAGATGTCTCAAACCTATTTTCACTGTTTGACACAAAACTTGATATCTAAGTGCTATAGTTCGTCTTAATTAACAATTAGTAATGTAATGGATAGTGAAGCATGAAAACTTTGTCTAATTATCAATTATCCATTATCAATTATCAATTATTGAACATTCATCCCTAATTTGTTGCTGATATTCCAAAGGATCTATACTAAGTTTTATAGTGCCTGCATACTTAGCTAAATCCACTTTTTGTTCTTCTGTTTTTAACTGAGCAATAGCTAACAACTTTTCAATTTCTTGCCAGTCTTCATAGTAAATTAAAACTGCTACAGGGCGCATGGTTTCATCAGTAACTATTTTCTTCTTAAAATTCCGCACAATTTTCTCCTATCTATTCTAAGTTCCTAATTCCCAATTCTAAATTCTAAATTCTAAATTCATCCATATCTTGCCAATAACAAAGTCAAATCATCATCAGTTCTCCCCGTTACCTTTGGCGATCGCAAGAATTCCTCTAACTGCTTAGTTGCCTCTTCCTCATCAGTAACCACCGTCATAAATTTAAACAACGGCGCAAAAAACGGACTATGAGGCAACCCGATTGGCATTTTCAAAGCTAACATTTGCAACCCATCGGAAAAAATTGCCAAATGAACAGGTTTTCCCAACCATACCTTCACCTGAGCAGTTTCCACACCTTGCTCAGAAATCAAAAAAGTTGTCTCATTAATATGTTCTCCAGTCTGGGGTGCTGTCACTGGAAAAATATTATCCTCTCCATCTCCCACTACCGCTGCACCATCTCCCACTTGAGCAGCAATAGCTAATTCTGGTGTTGCCACAACCAAAATCAAAGTTGCAGCTAACTCCCGCGCCTCAACCTCCCTCACCTCAGACTCAGCCAAAACAGAATTTTTTGCTGCCCTCAAAGCATCAACCAACAAAAACTGCCAACCAATATTATCTTTCGGCAGCAACTTTTGTTCCGAAATAGTTTTGACTGCAATACCGACAGCTATTTTAGCACCAACATCTCCCAAATTTGCCGAACCTGCACCATCAGCAACAGCAGCAACTAAAATTCCCTCTGGCAAAATCTGCCAATTATGTGCATCCTGACACGCTTGCCCTCGTTTCTCGTGACTTGTACCTGCAACCGATACCGACACCACTCGCCACTGACTTTGTGCTTCTATTGACATAACCTAATTTTTACTAAACTTTTATTCTTCACTGTAGTAATTATCGGCATTGTTGAATTACAAGGATGAATATATATATAGCAGTCGCCATTACTATTAAGATATTCTCACCCCTCTCAAATTTAGTCACACCAATAATTTACAGCAGATTTTACCTTGTGGAAGTAAACCCATAGCGGGCAAGATGCCCGCACTACAAACACTTTAATTGTTAATATCTGTACTTCATATACTTGAAATTTGCTATAGCTTCTGACTTCTGACTTCAACTACAAGAGAAAAGTCAAATAAAAAAGCTTTTTATTTTCTTTCTCCTTCCAAATAATTAATAATTATTAATTAAATAATTCAGCTGTATTAGCCATTAGCCTCCCCTTTCAAGGGGAAAAAAGTGCTAGGATATTTCCTTGTATTCAATTCCGTAACGGTTTTAACCAGACGTAATTATCCATTATCAATTATCCATTATCCATTAATGAACTCTTCCTTCTTCCTTCCATCACTAAACTGCTCCCCATCCAGGAGGAGGTAGTGCTACTTGTTCATCAACTTTAGAATGAGAAACTTGCTGCATACTAGCAGATAACCAGATAAACATTTCCCGAAAATCAAGTCCTCTCAGTTTTAGGGGAGTTCTCATAACTATTTCCCCCAACTTATCCATATTTGCTCCTTCCACACCCACCGCAAAAAAGGCAACGTGCTTGCTATCCTCCTCTTGTTTGATGCGATCGCCTGCTTCCTTCACTATTCTTTCTGATTCTCCTTGAGGTTCCCCATCAGTAATCAAAAATACCCAAGGTCTATAATAAGTTATACCATTATTCCGATATTCTGACTTCCGAGCAGCAATCATATCTAGAGCTTTGTGAATGGCAGTACCCATATAAGTTTGTCCTTGGGCAGTTAATACTGGGTTCTCAAATTGGTCTGCAGTGATAAATTCTTGGACAATTTTCACTTGATTGTCAAAAGAAATAATGGCAACCTCTACTCGTTTTTTGGCTAAGTCATCAGTAATTAAATTATCTCTAAAAGTTTCCAACCCATCATTTAAAGCTTGAATAGGTGTGCCTGTCATTGATGCGGAGGTGTCCAACAATAGCACACAGGGGCAACGAGGTTCGGGATTTTCTGCAAATTCTACTGCTTCGTCAAGTCTCATGTTAGTTTTTTTTGGCCTTATATTAGTTTCTTATCTTCGTTTTTTTGTCTCTGATTCTGAGACTTTAGTTCCACAATATTAGAGTATAGCTGAAGTCAGAAGTTATCCCTGAATGAGTTTTAGTATTGATAAATATCCGCACACTAACACCAAAGTGAGACAGTTAGAGTAGATCAGCCATCTTTAAAATTACTTTTAACTTAAATTATGTCTGCTATAAGTAAAATTACTTAGTTTTGACTTTTAAATTTTGACTTTTGACTTAAACAATGAATCCTCTTATTCCACAATCAGACCCACCTTTGTCTCCACGACTAATTTTGCCTACAATATATGACTTACCTAGTAAAGACCCGGAGGAATTAGGTTCGCCTGACGAATATCATCTTTACCAATCTCAACTATTACGTTCCACCTTTAAACCTGTTGATATTGACCCAGATGAAATTTTTATTGGTACTGATATTAATCTTGACTATGATGTTCGGCATCATCTATCAGAAGTCATTTCTCAATTCTGGATTCTCAATTCTGAATTCTTGAACCTACCCCTTGACAATCCCTATAGTTAGTTTGCTATATTTATAACAAGCGTTCGATATAAAAAAAGATGCCTAAAGTTGTTGATGCTGACCAATACCGCAAAGAACTTTTGTACCAATCCCTTGACTTATTTGCCGAGAAAGGATTTGCAAATGTCACGATTCGTCAGATAGCCAAAGCTTTAGGAATTTCCACAGGTGCTTTATACCACTATTTCCCTAGTAAGGAATCTCTGTTTGAGCAACTGGTGGAGGAGTTGGGACATCAGGAGGTGTTGGTACTAAATAGTGCGATGGCTGCTCGAAAGACTTTACTCAAACGTATAGAAATATTGGGTCAACTCTTGCTAGAAAATAGGGAAATTCTCGTGAAGCATACAGCAATTTGGCTAGATTTTTATCAACATAGTCAGGTAGAAACTATTTTGAATAACCGAATATTTCAAAGGATTGAGCGACAGTCTAGGGAGGCAATCGCAGAACTTTTAGGAATTAGCGATTTTAGATTAGCGCGATTTATTTCGGTATCAATTGATGGTATTTTGGTTGACCAACTGGGGAAAAATGACTCAACCATATTTGCCGAACAGGTGGCGTTATTGATGGAAATGCTCATAACTTATTTTGAGAAATATCCTGAAAAATCTGCTCTAAATTCGTAACAGACAACAGAGGATAGGCTTTCCAATCTGGAAAAAAGTTTTTTTTTACTTTTTTTTATAACGAACGCTCGAATTAAATTAGTTTACTAAATATCTTGGAGATTTACCCGATGAAACTCACAAACTTCTTATCTTTCAACCCTTCCCCTAAAACAGCAACTCCACAGCCAAATTATTGGCAATTGTTGAAAGTTGCCAAGCCTTTTTTTGCCATGCTTGCTGGAGATGAAACTCTAAAACCTATTAAAGAAATGATAACAGCTTTAACTCCAATGCCTGCTTCTGAGTTAGTGGTAAAACATTTGGAAAATAACCCTGCTGCTGTGGCAATGATTAGGGAACGATACATAGCCAAACCTCATGATTTAGATAAATTGTTGCAATATTCCGAAGAATCTCTCGGACATATTTATGCCTCAACAATGAAAGCCAAAGGTTTTAGTGCAGAAGATTTATATACTCCTGTTAGTATTAATTCCGATGTCAGTTATCTTAACGCACGTCTTGGTCAAACCCACGATATATGGCATATAATCACAGGCTTTGATACTTCTGATCTAGGTGAAATTGGTTTACAAGCATTTTATCTGGCTCAATATCCCGATCCACTAGCAACAATGCTAATTGCTAATAGTTTAATTGGGGTAACCCTACTAACACCAGAAGAGTTGCCTGAGTTACTTAAGGCGATCGCCAAAGGTTGGGAAATGGGCAGCAAAGCCAAACCATTATTTGCTCAAAAATGGGAAGAAAATTGGGAAAAGCCTTTAATTGAGTGGCAAACTGAGTTAAATATCCAGTCTGTGGCTGTGTAACACCAAGGGTGAAAGTAGAATTGGCATCTTGCCCGTTCGTTGAAACCGGGTTTCTTTGCGTAAATCCTATCAGGTACACTACTAGCAGGCATCTTGCCTGCGCTACATTTCAGGTACACTGATAGTGGGCAAGATGCGCGCACTACAGAGGTTTATTAGCGTTTGCGAAGCATTCCGTAGGAAAGCTTTGCGTTAGCAAACATTAATATTTGTACCTCATATACTTGGAATCTGCTGTAAGTATAAATATTTATGGTATTGGTGAAATAAGGTATGAAATTCGTATCGAAGTAAGATTGATAATAAGGAAAAAAGCTCTTTTAACTACTGACTACTGACTACTAAAAACCATACAATCATTCACCAACGCCTAAGTATAAATATTTAATTATTTACTCCTGACTCCTGACTCCTGAATTCTGACTCCTTTCTGATCGCTAACTTTTCAGCTAATTCCTCTTCCTCCTCTTCACCCCAGTTTTCCAGCCAATCTCCATCAACATTTTCGACATATAAGTTGACATGATTAATACCCCAAGCTAGTCGGTCTTCTTGTAACTGTTGGGCGGCTTGGAAAGCTTGCCAAACTTTTTCTAAACGTTCTTTATCTGATAGAGTTGTGCTAGTTGTTACCATCTATACTGCCTACTGTTAAAATTTATAGTTTGATTCACAAATCAAGATTTAAGGACTTAAGCAGAAACCAGATTTCTTGATAAAAGTTTGTATATATTCAAAGAATTAGGGTCAAGAACCCGGTTTCTTGTTTGAAGTGCATAAGTCCTAAATTCAATAGAAATTCATCAAATTCCTATCTAAAACAAAATTTAATGTATTTAGCCTCCTTTAAATGTTTGCTATTATGCAGAACAAGATTTACTAATTTAATAACAGAACTATCCTGACCGGGATTATAACTAACAAAAATACCCCGTCTAATTTGCCATTGCTTTAATGTATCTTTCCATTCTTGATACTTATCGTTACAAAGTTCACCGGACATAGTAGTAAGTTGAACACACAGAGGATTACCTGTGCTACTACTCACAATGACATCTGTTGCCATAGACAAATCTGCAATATAACGATGTACAACACAGCCATCACGACTTTTAATCTGACGAGCAACAGATTCTATTAGTTCAGCATCTTCTTGATTAAATTCTCCCGATCTTAACTTTTGTTTCCATATATAAAATTTATGATCATTTTCATTAAACCATTTTGGAAAAAGATTTTCATACCAGTATATAATTGGAGATGGAAGGTGCTGCAAAAATAATTGTCTTTCTTCATCTGTTAGAGATTGTAATTTTAACCAAAATTCTCCATCCTTAATTAATTCTAACAAAAATCCTACTAAGACACCTTTCTGCGTCAGTAAGCCTGGTCTAATATCCTTAATCCAGCGCCTGACTTCATCTAACCTCTGGGCTAACGCAGGTTCGGTTGACCAGGCAAGACGGCTAAGTTGTTTTAGCTTAGGCTCGATTTCTCTTGCTTGCAATCACCCTCCTAGCATAAGACCCATCTTATGAATCTTTAAAAACGTTTTATATCATATCTTATATTGTAGCGTTTGATCGTCAGTATTAGGGATTAATTACTAGGAAATTATAACTAATCAAAATATTGCTCAGGAGCAAGAATAATAGATTCTCATCTATTGACTAATTTCACTTTAAATGGTATATGAGCAGGGCAAAATTAGCCTAAGAAATCTTAAAGCTAGCTTAAAAAAAATAAAGATTCTTATGTTCATTCTAGGTTCACAATAATTATTAGCAGTAACTATAAATACAAAAAACAAATGTCAGAATCAACTATCGAATCAATCCTAGAAGAAAAACGTCTTTTCCAACCACCGGAAAAATTTTCCCAAGCAGCCCATATTAAAAGCATAGAGGAATACAAACAACTCTACGAAAAAGCTAGAAATGACCCAGAAGGATTTTGGGCAGAACTAGCCGAAACAGAATTAGACTGGTTCCAAAAATGGGACAAAGTTCTCGACTGGCAACCACCTTTTGCGAAATGGTTTGTTAATGGCAAAATTAACATTTCCTATAACTGTCTAGACCGTCATCTAACAACTTGGCGACGGAATAAAGCAGCCCTAATATGGGAAGGAGAACCCGGAGACTCTCGCACCCTCACCTACGCCCAACTGCATCGGGAAGTTTGCCAAATGGCAAATGTATTTAAACAATTGGGAGTAAAGAAAGGCGATCGCGTCGGTATATATATGCCAATGATTCCTGAAGCAGCGATCGCCATGTTAGCTTGTGCGAGAATTGGCGCACCACACACAGTTGTATTTGGTGGATTCAGTGCTGATGCCTTAAAAAACCGCCTCGTCGATGCTGAGGCTAAATTAGTTGTCACTGCCGATGGAGGTTGGCGTAAAGATGCCATTGTTCCTCTCAAAGAACAAGTAGACAAAGCACTAACAGCAGGTGCCCCCACCGTTGAAAATGTTTTAGTCGTTAAACGTACTGCCCAAGAAATTCACATGGAGTCTGGGCGCGATCATTGGTGGCATGAAATCCAAAAAGGTGCTTCTGGGGAATGTCCGGCGGAACCAATGGATAGTGAGGATATGCTATTTATTCTCTACACAAGTGGCACAACAGGCAAACCCAAAGGAGTCGTACACACCACAGGCGGTTATAATCTTTATACTCACGTTACGAATAAATGGGCATTTGACCTGCAAGACACTGATGTATATTGGTGTACTGCTGATGTAGGTTGGATTACAGGTCACAGTTATATTGTCTACGGCCCTCTATCCAACGGTGCCACTAGCCTCATGTATGAAGGTGCACCTAGAGCGTCTAATCCTGGTTGTTTGTGGGATGTAGTGGAAAAATATGGCGTTACTATCTTCTACACTGCTCCTACTGCTATCCGGGCATTAATGAAAATGGGAGAACAACACCCTAATTCTAGAAATTTAACTTCTCTACGTTTGTTGGGAACAGTAGGAGAACCTATTAACCCAGAAGCTTGGATGTGGTATCATCGGGTTATTGGTGGGGAGCAGTGCCCAATAGTTGATACTTGGTGGCAAACTGAAACTGGTGGATTTATGATTACTCCCCTACCGGGTGCTACTTCTACTAAACCTGGTTCGGCGACTTTGCCTTTCCCCGGCATTATTGCTGATATTGTTAATCAGGAAGGGGAACCAGTAGATGGTAGCAGTGGTGGTTATTTAGTGATTAAGCATCCTTGGCCTTCCATGATGCGGACTGTGTATGGTGATGACGATCGCTTCCGTCGTACTTATTGGGAGTATCTGAGTCCGAAGAATGGTGAGTATCTTTACTTTGCTGGTGATGGTGCTCATAAAGACGAGGATGGTTATTTTTGGGTAATGGGGCGTGTTGATGATGTCATGAATGTGTCTGGTCATCGTCTGGGTACTATGGAAGTAGAGTCGGCATTGGTGTCTCACCCTGCTGTAGCGGAGGCTGCGGTTGTTGGTAAACCTGATGAGGTTAAGGGTGAAGATATTGTAGCTTTTGTGACTTTGGAAGGCGAACGGGAACCTGATGCAGCTTTGGAGAAAGAGTTGAAGCAGCACGTTGTACAGGAGATAGGAGCGATCGCTCGTCCTGGTGAGATTCGGTTTACTGAGGATTTACCGAAGACTCGCTCTGGTAAGATTATGCGACGGTTGTTGCGTTCTCTGGCAGCAGGTCAGGAAATTGCTGGGGATACTTCGACTTTGCAAGACCGGAGTGTGTTGGATAAGTTACGCGGTGGAGCTTGATTGGAAGTTATAAGTTAGAAGTCAGAAGTCAGAAGTTTGACAGTCCAGTAGGGTGCGTTAATCAAATGTAACGCACCGCCTATCCCAAACCTTTCGGTGCATTAAGGCGCAATGTAATGTTTGACAGTTAACCGTAGTCTGTAGCAAGCGCCTAATGCACCCTACTCCTTACTCCCTACTCCCTACTCTAATGTTTGATGCTACCCATGAAATTCTAAACGAAGGTCGTATTCATAAATACACATTAAATGACAATGGTAAACCGATAACCTATAGTGAGGTTTTAAACTTATGGCAATCTAACTCAAATTTCTGCTCCTTCTTCATCTCACTTTTATCTGAGTCGCCCTTTTCAGCATATCGCTGGGAGACACCACCCATTACAAAAGATACTGTCAAGCGTCAATTTGAATTTGTGCTGCTCAATTCTCCAGGGTTGGCAAGAAACCCAGACAAAATGACATTTGGGGATTATTTCACAACTGATGATGTAAACAATGGAATTGTTGTATTTGAAAATTTAGGCAGAGATGCAAAACTTGTAGTTCCATCTCCAATAGATTCAAATGTTTCCCCAGTAGGAACTCCGTTTTCAGCTTATTCCCATTTAGCAGCCTTCATTCGCAATGGGCTTGACGATCAGAAACAGGCATTGTGGCGAATTGTGGGAGAAACTGTGCAACAACAGATTTCAGATAACCCACTTTGGGTTAGTACGGCGGGTGGGGGAGTAGCTTGGCTTCATGTTAGATTAGATTCTCGACCTAAATACTACGGATACAAATTGTACAAGGATTACTAATATTAAATAGCTGATGAGTCAGGAGTCAGAATTTTCAGAGTTTTCCGTTAAAATTAACTATTATAAAAATTTTCACTTATGTAGGATTGCTAAATCACACTTATTATTCGTAATATCAAATCACGATAATTACTATACCCAAGTCATTGCGACTGGAACGGAGTGGAAGGAAACAATCTCCTAAATTATTGAGATTGCTTCCTATTGTCGCAATGACAATTTTTTCAACCGGATTATATATAACATTCTTTTTTCAAATTGGTATTATTACACTCCGAAGCAAGCAGATTTGATATAATTACTGAAATGACAATGACTGAACAAGATGACATTTCCCAAGCACCTAATTCTAAACAGTCCGATCAACCAACTGAAGATGTAAAAACAGACTCTTGGCAAAATCGTATTAGTGGAATTTGGCATGATACTAACAACCGCTTGATGAAGCTTTTCCCTGTAGATCGGGCAGCAGAAACAATAATGCAATGGTTTACTGTAGATGAAGCTCAAATTGCAGAAATATTGGCAAAAGTACGCGCCGAACTTCCTACTACTGAAGCAATATTAATCGGTAAACCGCAAACAGGTAAAAGTTCTATTGTGCGAGGTTTAACAGGAGTTTCACCAGAAATAATCGGTCAAGGTTTTCGCCCCCATACTCAACATACGGAACGTTATGCTTATCCTTCTGATGATCTGCCGTTGTTGATTTTTACGGATACTGTGGGTTTGGGGGATGTGAAACAGGAAACTCCCGTTATTATTGAGGAACTTTTGGGAGAGTTGCAGCAGGAGAGTAACCGCGCTAGAATCTTAATTTTGACTGTAAAAATTAATGATTTTGCCACCGATACCTTACGACAAGTAGCGCAACAGTTGCGACAGGAATATCCAAATATTCCTTGTTTGTTAGCAGTGACTTGTCTGCACGAGGTTTATCCTAACCCCACTGACGATCATCCCGAATATCCTCCAGAATTTGAGGAAGTTACCCGCCCTTTTGCTGCTATTGAGGAAGATTTTGGCAAGTTGTATAATAGTTCTGTTTTGCTCGACTTTACCCGGGAAGAGGATGGTTATAACCCGGTATTTTATGGTTTAGAAGCATTTAGAGATAGTTTAGCTGAATTACTTCCAGAAGCAGAAGCGCGAACTATTCATCAATTATTAGACGAACAAGCAAGCAAACAACTAGGGAATATTTACCGAGATGTGGGGAGGCGTTACATTTTATCATTTACTATTATGGCAGCTACCGTGGCAGCAGTACCTCTACCTTTTGCGACAATGCCAGTGTTAACTGCGTTGCAAGTGTCGATGGTAGGTTTATTGGGAAATTTATATGGGCAAACAATTTCTCCTTCTCAAGCAGGTGGAGTTGTTAGTGCTATTGGTGGTGGTTTTGTCGCTCAAGCTGTGGGGCGGGAGTTGATTAAATTTGTGCCTGGCTTCGGGAGCGCGATCGCCGCTTCTTGGGCAGCAACTTATACTTGGGCGTTGGGTGAAAGTGCTTGTGTTTATTTTGGAGATTTGATGGGAGGGAAAAAGCCAGATCCAGAGAAAATTCAGGGAGTGATGCAGGAGGCGTTTGAGTCAGCGAAGGAAAGGTTTAAAGGGATGAAAAATTGAAGACAGGTATCTGTAAATTTTTTGTTAAACTATATAAAGCTTACAAATAATTAACTTGAGAAAATTGAATGAGTAAATTCCGTACCTCCGTATCAGAAGACCCTATACCTGAATCAATTGTACTTATGTTTCGGGATCTTAACCGAGATCCTTCTGTAAAGTACCTATGGCAGCATCAAGGTAAAATATTAGAGGATTATCATCAAAATCACATTCACAGTAAAGATCTAGCAATTGAATTACCTACAGGTACAGGCAAAACTTTAGTTGGTCTTTTAATTGCTGAGTACCGTCGTCGAGCATTTAAAGAAAGAATAGTTTTTCTCTGTCCTACTAAACAACTTTGTTCTCAAATCAATCAAAAAGCTCAACTTTATGGGATAAAAACTTCTTTGCTAGTTGGTCCTCAGAAAAAGTATGATCGAGGGATGTTTTATGAATATCGGCAAAGTAAAGCAATTGCAATAACTACATATAGTGGACTATTTAACATAAATCCTCGTATTAATGATCCTGAAGTAATTATTTGTGATGATGCTCATTCTGCAGATAACTACATTACTGATTTATGGACGTTATCCATAAGTAAGGAAAAGCACATATCATTATATAGATCAATATATTCAATACTTGAGCCAGCTATACCAGATTCTATGAAGCATAGAATTAAAACAGGAGGCAATAATCACTCCGATGAATATTATGTGGATATGATTTCTACTATTGCTTCTTTTGACTACTATACTTACCTTAGCCAGAGAATTGGAGAAATTGTAGCTAAGGATGATGATCTTGAGTATTCATGGAGCATTCTTTCATCTCATTTTGAAGCTTGTTCGATTTATATTTCTCCAAAAACTATTGAAATTCGTCCTCTGATTCCACCAACTAAAACCCATAAACCATTTTCAAATGCAAAACAGCGTGTATATATGTCAGCAACGCTTGGAGAAGATGGAGATATTGAAAGAGTCTTTGGTATCAAGAAAATAGCTAGGTTGCCAATACCTGAAGAATGGCACAAGAGAAGCACTGGCAGACGGTTGATTTTGTTTCCTGGGTTATCAACTAATGAAAATCCGGAAGAAGTAGCAGTTCAAATGCTAAAAAAGGTTGACCGCGCTCTGATACTTGTTCCTAACGACCCAACTCTTCAGGAGTGGGAAGATAAAATATCGCAATCTCATACTGTTGTTAAATCTGGGGACATAGAGCAAAATCTGGACTCATTTACAAAATGTCCACATTCCTCTGCACTTCTCTTGGCTAATCGTTATGATGGTATTGATTTACCAGGTGATGATTGTCGGTTGATGATATTGAATAGTGAGCCATCCGCTTCTGGCTTACAAGAACTTTATCTGAGGACAGGTCTTGGAGCCTCTTCTCAACTAAACAATCGTATTCGTACAAGAATTACACAAGCAATGGGTCGGTGTACTCGTGATGAAAGTGATTATTCTGTAGTTGTAGTTCTCGGGGAGAAATTGACAGATCGATGCTGCACGAGTAAAGTCACGAAAGGTATGCATCCAGAATTACAGGCTGAAATTTCATTTGGTTTAGATAATTCAACAGACCGTAATGCGGAAGATTTTGTAGAACTTGCTGAAGAATTTTTGACACAGACCCCCGGATGGCAAGACGCAGAGCAAGAAATTCGTAAACGTCGTGATTCATGTTCAAAAAATTCAGACTCTACAGCCAAAGCTCTTGCTAAAGCAATGCCTTATGAGATTGATTATATGTATGCCTCATGGAAGGGAGAATATGAAAAGGCTTTAGATTTTGCGACCAAAATCTTAGAAGCATTGGAAGGAGGAGAGGATCTTCGACCATATCGGGCATTTTGGCATCATCAAACTGCTACAACTGCTTTCCTACATTGGAAACACTCTAAAAATGATATTTTTAAATCAACAGCTATTTCATATCTTGAAAAAGCTTCATTAACTTCTTCAAATATTACTTGGCTTGGTAAACTGCGCTCTCAACTTTCTGGAGTAGATGAAAGTAGTATTCCTGAAAATTTACCAACTCAAGATTGGTTTCTAGTGATTCACAAATTACTTCAGGAATGGGGAATTAGGGGTGGTAATTATGCGAAAAAAATATGTGAAGTTCAAATAAAAATTGAAAGCCAGAAAGCTAAACCATTTGAAAATGGTTTAGATTTACTAGGGAAAATGTTAGGAGCAACAACTCATAAATGGCCAGATGATGGTGCGCCTGATGGACTCTGGATATTTGGTTCTTGGTATGCTTTTGTATTTGAGGCAAAAACTGATGAAAATGCAGAAGATAGCATATCACTTAAAACAGTTCGTCAGGCTCTCACACATGAAGAAAGAGTAAGAAGTGATAAGTTAATTCCTGATTTTATGCCTTGCTCTACTGTTATTATTTCTCCCCGTACTAATGTACATAATCTAGCTGTTCATCATGTTAAAGACCTGGCATACATCTCTCATAATGATATTATTAGTCTTTTTAATGATGCTGCAATTGCTCTTGAGCGAATACGGATGTCTGCATCTGGTAGTAGTGAAGAAGCTCTTCAATTAGAAGCGCTTAAAGTTTACACTGAAAAGTCTATTTTTATGAAAAACATCAAAGAGCTACTTCTGAATAAAAAGTTAAAAGATATGCCTTCCTCAAGGTGATTTTATTCAATGACTATTTGGTGATTAATGGGGATTCTTTATCCCCACAAAAAAACACTTTATTTATCTACATATCTACAAAATCAAACTCAAACAGCTTCTCGCAAAGCATTAATATCCAAACCACAAATAGCCTGTAAATTTCGAGTTATTTTTTCAATTTCCCAATCCCACCATTTAATTTCCAACAACTCTTTAATAATCTCTTCCTCAAATCTTTTCCTAATTTCTTTGGCAGGATTTCCACCAAAAATACTATATGGTTCTACATTCTTTGTTACCACAGATTTTGTCGCAATAATTGCTCCATCTCCTACTTGAATACCAGGCATAATTGTCGCTCCATAACCAATCCAAACATCATTACCAATGACAGTATTACCTTTGTCTGGCCAAGAGTCGGGCATGGCTTTTTCCCAACCATTTTCAAACACAGGAAATGGGTAATTTGTAAACCAATCAGTCCGATGATTTCCACCATTCATAATAAATTTTACATCTGAGGCAATAGAGCAAAATTTACCAATAATTAATTTATCTCCAATAAAATCAAAATGATAGAGAACATTCCGCTCAAAATTCTCTGGATTCTCAAAATCATCGTAGTAAGTATAATCTCCCACAATAATGTTGGGATTGTTAATAATATTTTTTAAATAAACTAATCGAGTTTGATTAGGCATTGGATATTTAAGATTAGGGTCAGGACCGTTATTCATAATGTTTAAATGAAGGAAAAAGATTGATTCACAGAGAGATTTAAACCTCCTATGATGGAACACTATTAAAAATTAGGATAATAAAAATAAAGAAAAGAGTAGTTCACAAATGAATCTACTCTTGACCAAACCAAATTATTTAATTAAATGTAAGTATTCGGCTTTTAGCTGTTTTATAAAACAAAATGAATATACACTGCGAAGGTCAAGGTTAGTTTTTTTTCCAAGAATTTTAATTACTGTTAAATCTCTCAATGCTAATTCCTGCTCTAAAGGCAATGAATTAATAGCTAATAGCTGATAGCTGACTGCTAAATGCTTATAACTAAACTGATAATTTACTTCAAAACATATTTACTCAGTACAGCATATACTTCATTAATATTCACCGAACGATTAAACTCATGGCTAATTGGTTCTGATTCACTACCCACCCAAATTTTTAATTCTGCATCTAGATCGAAATGCCCTGCACTTTCTTTAGAAAATTTAGTAATTTTTGAGTAAGGAATAGAGAGAAACTCAATTTTATGCCCAGTCACTCCTTGTTTATCTACTAAAATTAAACGCTTATTCGTAAACACAAACATATCGCGGATAATCTGGTAAGCTTTTTCAATTTGTTCTCCATCTACTAAAATCTCATTGAATAACTTATCTAATTTTTTAGAGTCAACATTAAGTTCTGAAGCATTGCCGAGCAGACCACTAATTAAACCCATATTTTACTCCTTTTAATATTATCAAGATTTAATAACCTTAAATATAAAATCATTAGCAGAATATTGTTGTTATCTTCATATTCTATTTTAGGGTTTGCATAAATGCTGAATGATTTTAATAGTTTTATAGAATGGTCATCTTAGGCAATCCTCTTCTTTATAAGAAGAGGTAATTACTAATAATTAATAATTAATAATTAATTATTAATTAATAATTGTTGAACCATACCCATAAAGCTAGACGCGCTACTATTTTAGCTGCAATAATTTTGAAAAAAGATTTTTTGATACCAATTCATTTTAAATATGTCACAAATAGTTTCAAATTTTAAATGTGAAATAATTTCCTGAAATTAATATATATTCAAAGTTTTGAGCCGTTCAAATCTTAATTTTGACTGTCTTGAGTGTGTCTTATATTCTGGAGGGGCTGTGTGCGGAATTACTTCCGCACTTTATACGCCCCGTAGGAGACCTCAGAATTACACACTCGCTTTTGACTTTTGACTTTTGACTTCCGTGAAACGGTATGGATACCTTTACTTGAGCCAAAAATATGTCAGAATAAAGACATTTTATGTAACTCTGACTATAGTATGTCCTTATGTCACAGGTCTACAGCACTAACGAGCTAATAAATATCTTAGCTGAAGAAAGCCAAGCTTGTATACAAGGCCAACGTCTTAATTTGGCTGCAACTCCGCGTACTGGCAACCCAGTGGTTGACCAATTTCTCAAACCAGAGGCGTTTCAAAAGTTTACTGCCTATCAAGATTTTAAAGCTGCTATTCATCGTTATCAAAGGGAATATTTGGTTTCTGGTATTGTGTGGCGACAAGTGACAGTTAATGAGAAAACTATTAGTTTTCCCGTAGTGCATGAACAGTTAATTGCCTTGTCGGATGATTTAGAAATTTTGCAGGCAGCAAAAGCTTCTGTGTTAAATTTCTGGAATCAAGTGACTATGGGGATGGATTTATATTTAAGTGTAAGTCATGGTCGAGAATTTCGCCCAATAGAAATACAGGAGATAGAGGCGATCGCCCAACATACAGAATGGGCAAATATGTTGAAGTGGGAAAAATCAAATTTTTTGGAGATGCTTTTGCAGTTGGGATGGGGAAAGCCAGAGTTAGCAGCTTATCGCAGAGGTTGGCCTAATTCTGGCAGTGAGTATATTCATGCTGTTAAACCTGGAAAACAACCTATTTGTTGAGATATGGAGTAGGGATTCATTAATTGATAATTGATAATTACCTCTGGTTAAAACCGTTCTTGATTGAAGATAAGGAAATATTATTTCTTTTTTTCCCCTTAAAAGGGGAAACTTTAAACCAGAATTATTTAATTATTAATAATTAATAATTGGGTAAGGAATAGGAGAAAAGATAATATTAAACATCATTCCCTATTTACTAAAGTTATAAAAATTTTTACCTCACTAACTCCGAAACTGCTGTAATTAAAAAATGAGGATTTTATCTAATGTCTCGAACTATAATTTTTAGATGGCGATCGTTCTTAACTATCGGCATTGTTTTTTTCTTAATTTTAATACTGACAATTTTCACTATATTATCTTTTATTCGCCCTCCTAGAACCAATACAAATTTATTACTATTTCCTGGGGTTTTATATGAACGGATTGCTTTTTTTCAACCCCGTCCGATTATGATTCATGTTGTTAGTATTGACCTAACTACACGAGGATTTAAAGTATTAGTAACGCCAAGAATTTCTACTGCTCCAGATATGAAAATTTCCGCCCGGACTACTTCCGAGTTTGTCAATGAATTTGATTTACAGCTAGCAATAAATGCAAATTTTTTCTACCCATTTTATGAAAAGACACCTTGGAATTTTTACCCTAAAAGTGGAGATTTAGTCAACGTAGTCGGACGAGCAATATCTAATGGTAATGATTACTCTATAGTTGATAGAAATTGGCCAACTTTATGTTTTAATGTCAATAACTATGCTCAAATATCAGATAATTCTATTTGTCCGGCTCAAACTACTCAAGCTATTGCTGGTAATTTAATTTTAATTGCTAATGGTAAGGCAATTTCTGTGCCAGGAAATTCACCTTTTAATCAGAGACCTTATCCACGGACAGCAGTAGGAATTAATCAAAAAGGCGATAAATTATGGTTAGTTTTAGTTGATGGTAAACAGCCTTTTTATAGTGATGGTGTTACTATGGCAGAACTACAGGAATTTATGATTAATTTGGGTGTACATAAAGCATTAAATTTAGATGGTGGAGGTTCAACAACTTTAGTAGTAAGACCTGATTCTCAAGGTAAATTATTAAATTCACCAGTTCATACTCTTATACCTATGCGTCAACGTTCAATTGCTAATCATTTAGGATTTTCTATTCTACCTTGAGCAAATTATAGTGCTTTTTTGCCGATTGATGAGGCAAACGTGCAGGCAACAGTAAAAAATTAAGTGGCGAGCAAGATGCCCACACCACATTATTCTTGAAATTTTTGTAACATATCTACTGCAATTTTTTTACCTTCTGAATCTCCATCTAATCCAAAAAGAAAAGCAGCTTGCTGAAAATTTTTCATTGCTTCATTTTGATTTCCTATTAAGTAATAAACTACTCCTCTATTAAAGTAAGATTTAGGATTATTAGCATCAATTTTGATAGATTTATTTAAGTCTTGCAATGCGTTTTGCTTTTCTCCTAATTGTAGATATTCATCACCTCGGTAATAATAAGCTTTAGAATTTTCAGGATTCATTTTGATAGCTTTATTAAAATTGGCGATCGCTTCTCTTCTCATTCCCACTTGAGAATAAGCAACTCCCCTGCTTAAGTAGGTTTCACTCTGACCAGGATTAAGATTTATAGCTTTATTTAAATCTTTAATTGCACCCCAATAATTTCCTTTTTCTATCTTTTGTTTAGCCTGGTTATTAATTTCAATTCCTTGTTTTGCCCGATTAAATCTTATAGTTATTACTTGATAATTTTCTTGATAAAGTTTTAACTTTTCTCTAGCTTCTAAATATGAATCGCTCTCTTGAGGAATTTTTTCTAATAAATTAATTGCATATTGCCATTTTTCTTTTGCTTCATACCAAGTATTAATAGGATGGGGTGGGTTTTGTACTAATAAAGCTGCTGCCATTGCAGACTCTTTTGCTAATTTTAAATATATGAATCCATATTCTTCTAAATATAGTTTTCTCTCTATTGCAGCCAGTTGATAATTTAGTTTAACTATTTCTTTGGATACAGGTTGTAAGGGTATACCAGGTAATTGAATCGCTTGTTCTAAAATGGCTATTGCTTTGGGTAATTGATTTCGTGCTGCCCTAAGTTTATTAATATCTACATCTTGATTAATATTTCCTAAACTAGCTATTTTTCCTTGAGCTATAGTTATGGATTTTTTTTGTACATTATTTAACCAAACAATTGAACCGCTGTAACCTAAAGCCAAGATAATTATAATAAATGTAATGGGGTTTCTCTTACCCATGCTTACTCCTCTCAATTTGATCAATATTTTTTATCGCTTATGGCTGTAGATAGTTTACCTGAATAAAAAAAATTATTGAATGACGTCATAAGTCAATATACACTTTAAGTAGCCAGATTTCAATAATTAATAATTAACAATTAATAATTACCTCTTCTAAAAAAGAAGAGGATTGGTTAACTAGCTATTAGCTTTTCCTGCGAAATGCTACGCAAACAGCATTTAGCTGGAGCGCTAAAAAATCAAGGGTAACGGTCCCCCACAAAGGAGCGAAAAAATCAGTGATGCGTGGTTTTTGGGGGTTTGTAGACGCGGAGCGACTTCTCTTGAGTATCCCCCCATTCTACACCTTGAAAATCCTGACTGCTGAAGTACTGATAGCTGAATCCTACTTCAAAAGGAATTTTTTTGTTTTTTTCTCCTTGAAAGGAGAGGCTTTAAACCTTAATTTTTCGGTAATACCATTTCACGGAAGTTAAAAGGTATTCACTAAGATTTTATAGACTCAAAACTTTGATTCTACAGTAATTTCAGGAAATTATTTCACATTTTAGTATTAAGATAAGTAGTGTAGCCTAAGTTAATGAAATTGGTATAATTAAATGTCACTATGTCCGAAGGGATTGGAACGGAGTGAAAGGAAGCAATTTCAAGGACTTTATCTGCATAAAAATAAAATTTTACTACATAGTGAAGTTTATTCACATCTACAGGAGTTACGTAAAAAAACCTGTTTGGTAGGAAAAAACTGGGTTTATGGGTTCTCTTTCATAAGTCCTGTCTTTGTTAAAAATATTATAGTGACTATTTACTTTTTTTGTATGCTACAGATATTATATAAAAGATTTTTATATCAGAAAAGTAGTATAGATATCAAGGAAAATAAATATGGCCGGGGTATGTAAAATAGAAATCACAGAAACAGTTCCAGAACTAAAAAAATTGTTAAATCATCAAAAAACCGCCAGTGGTTTTCAGAAGATTCAAGCATTGTATCTATTTAAAATTGGTCAAGTGGGAACTGTCACAGAATTGGCAGTTACTCTAGGGGTAAATCGGATTACGGTGCAACGGTGGTTGAGGCAATATCGTAAAGATGGTCTATCAGGATTATTGCAGGTTAAACAAAATGGGGGGCGTAAACCAGCAATTCCAGCAGAAGCGCGAGATAGATTGGAAAAACGATTAAATGACCCCGATAACGGTTTTCAGAGTTATGGAGAAATTCAAAAATGGTTGCAAGAGGAATATAATATTAATGCTTCTTATAAAGCGGTTTACGCTACTGTTAGATATCAGTTAAAGAGTAAATTAATCAAAAATAATCAAAAATAATATTAATACTTAGTTATCCGAACCTAGAAAGCAGGTTTTTTTCGTAGATATCTATTGTTCAAACATAGGACTTTTGGCGTTGGTAAATCAAGAGTATAGAACTCTAAGAGTAATCTGTTTCTAATACCTCTAAATATCTAACCAGAGTAAGTTATAGGTGTGACAACTAGTATAAAATAATCTTACCAATTACCAACGCCAGATTTTTCCTAGCAATTTGGTTTATTTGCGTAAGTCCTAAATATAACAAGTTATACCAAACGGGTATGGTTAATAATTATTGCCCACACCCTACTGGACTGACACAGTTAATTTTGTGCTTTATATTATTATCATGGGGGCGGGTTCTTTAGAATTGACATACTCCCCACGCTCCCCTACGGGAAAGCGCGGGACTTCCCGCCGGGGGAGTTAAATTTTGATACCATTAATTTGAATTACAACCCGCCCCTACTCCAGATATAATCTAATTAGTTTGTTCTTGCTTGTTTCGATACTTTGTTTAACTGAGTTTCTGACAAAGACCTCACCAAACTAAGATTAAAAGGCTGTTCGCTGATGGTCTGAGCATAGGATGCTTGCAAATAAGGACGATATTCAGAGCGATCGGCAATGTGGGTTTGGAAAAATGCTAAACCAAAAGCATTAGCATAACCAACTACTACTTCTGGATCTGGTTTAATCAAATCTTCTAGAGAAGTAAAAGCATTTTTGTGCACTGCACCCAAATTAATATTAATGTGATCTGTTCCTTCTGTTAAGACCAAATACTTATCAGGAGTTGTCAACGAAGTAAAAGAGTTTACTTGTTCTAAAACTATGGGAGTAATTTTATCTTCACTTCCACTCCCCCACAAAACAGGTAATTTAACCTGACCCATGCCAGCTTTTCCAAATAAACTACTATTCACTGGGTCAAGTACAAATATTGCTGCAATTCTATCATCTTTGAAGTTATATTTTTGTGGCTTCAATTCCAAAGCACGACACTGTAGCAACAGCGACATATTCAAAACTTCCATTTCTGGGCCACAGTCTTGTTTGAGTTGATTAAAGTTAATCTCGGCACCTGCTAAAGCAAAAGCCGTAGAAGCTCCAAAAGAATGACCAAACATACCAACTTTTTCTAAGTTTAACTGACCGTGGAATTGATATTTATTTAACTGCTCTAATTCATTTAATAGGAAAGAAATATCCAAAGGGCGATCGATAAATTCATTCCCCTGGAACATATCTTGAGTTTTACCTGCTAAAAATTTCTGAATATATTCATAATTACTGCCTCGATGTTGAGGTAGGGCAACTGCAAATCCATAAGAGGCTAAATGTTCAGCTAAACTCTCAAAGTTTACCCCATTGGAGCCTAAACCATGAGAAATAACTACTACAGGAATTTGTGCTTCTTTTGAAGAGGTATTTGGGAAATAAAATTTGGATGAAAATTTACGATTTCGTACAGTATCTTCAAGAATAATTTCTTGTTGGGAAAAGCTATATTGTCCTTTTTTTCTAATATCTGGTAATTGAGAATAATCTACTTTATTTTCTCGATCGGCTTCTTTTAATGTTAGATTTGCTACTGTTTCAACAAAAGCTTTTGTCTGTTCTTGTACTGTAGAAACTTTTTCAGTTACAGCCAAAATTTTCTTGGCTTCTAGCCACATAACATCACTAGGAAAATGACGAAGAAAATTTATCATAGTTAAGCCTTCAGAATCATTGACAGATTTTAACAAGGCTGTTTTAATTGCTTCCGCACCATTTTCAACAGATGATAAATCATCAGAAATTAATTGAGTTTTAATAACTTCCCCTAAACTTTTGAGGAATAATTTTCCCATAGGTGAGTGGAGAAATTGAGAAACTATTTGAGGCGGAAAATTATAGCGAGTTTGCAATAATTCTCGATATTCCTGTTCGTCTTCAGCTTCTAAAAGTAGCATATAGCTAGCTAGCTCATAGTTAATTTCTCCATTTTTAGCATAAGTTTCTAATGCTGATACAGAAATAAAAGTATTTAGACCTTCGTGACCTACAGAAATTTGCTTGGCTGCATTCACTGGTAAAGTAGTTAAAATAGCAGGAATTATGCCTAGGGCTAGAGATTTTAACCAACGGCTCAAACCATAAGGATTACTTGTAAAGTTGTTTGTTTTTTGACCTTGAAATGCTTTTTCCACGGTTAATTACTCCTCATAATTAATAAATAACTTTTCATCCTTCTTTTGTGTCTTTCAAGAAAGATGCTAACCCCATAGTTGTTACTGCTAGATAAATAGCTGCAATATCCCCTGATAAATTACTGTTTCATCGGGGGGATAATTGTATATAAATAATTGAGATAGATTTAAGTTTTCAGAAAAAAATGTTGACTTTTTTCTCTTAATTTTTTTCAGAAACTACAATGCCTTTAGAGATACTATAATTCAGTATGACAGAGTGTTAATTGATGTTTTGCAGTGCTTGATACTGATTTTTTTCCCTAAAGTTGTACTATTACTTGTCATAAAGTGAAACTGAAAAAGTAGAGATCTGGTTGGCTTGACTGTTATGGCTGTGGAGGTCTTGCTGCCAAAAGTTTGGGTTAAAAGCAGGAAGTAAACATTAAAATGTTACTAAAAAATATTACTAATTGTGATGTTTTATATCAGTTTTATGAAGCAGTATTTATTACTAGATATATTAATAATTGGTCAAGAACTTATATGAGGCTAGTAGTTTTGTTCTAGCCCCAAAGACATATTTCCAGGGGTAAAGTAAAACTATAAACAAAGACTTTTTTATAACTAATGACCCGTTAGCGTAGATCGAAGATTCGTGTTACCAGGTGCAGTGGTATAAAGTTTTGTAACAAAAATATACGCTGAGGCTGAAAAACCTGTAGGTGGGAATTTTTCGGGCTTGTTTGTTGGAAGCGATCGCTTGAGGACACTCTTGGGTTTATGAGTTGGAGCTAAAAATATCACTCCTTTGTTTTTAGAGATCCCAATCATTACCGAAATATTGTGCTTTAAAGCCTCCCCTTTTAAGGGGATAATAAATAAAAAATCTCCTGTTCGTCAATCCTCTTCTTTTCAAGGAGAGGTAATTCTCAATTCTTAATTCTCAATTCTCAATTCTTGAACAACCTTTTCCATCAGGCGGTTTAATATTATATGTCTTTGTGGGTTGACAACAGTCAAGCGGATAATTGACGGATCTTTAGGGCGGTGAGCAATAATATATTTGTGACTTCGGTTTCTAAAGGTATAAGTATTCTCTGTAATTGAGGCATTTTTCAAAGTTAGAGAAGCGCCAGTTTTTCCAGATTCTTCATAGGTATAATTTCCGAACTCATCTAATTTCAGCTAAACAACCCAATTTTAGCTCTTATCCATAAAAGCACCTGTTGGACGGACAAAATCGATAGGCATTGCAGAGGCACTATGATAATTCAAGATAATATCTGCGATCGCAGGAGTAGATAAACCAATAACAGATGCCAGGGCAATAGCTTTAATATTCATGTTTTTCTCTTTCTTTATTTGTTTTAGTGGTGTATTGTCTTTCCTAATTAATTCTTCCAACTCAAAATTTTGTTTCCGTATTTATCACGCGATAGAACCCCTAAACGGATCTATTTCTTTATACATGATCGGGGTTGGGGAGTGTGGGAAGTGTAGGGAGGGTGGGGAGATGGGGGCCTAGATTATACCTTTTTTCCCTATTTTATTTCTTAATCTCCTGACTCCTGACTCCTGAGCCAAAAACTCGCAACTTTGCCAAGATACGCTTAGGCTTCTATAAAAGTACCAGAATTAAATTTGGCACACATAAACCAGCATTCAATAGACTTATTTTTTTTAGATATCGGTAGACAAATTAGCAATTGTTACCTTATATTATGTTCGGATAATTAGATAGTTTCCCGTTGTGCAAGAAAATGCACGTCCAACCATAGCTACAAGCAATTTTGTGATAACTTATGCACATTATCGCACTTCACCAAAATTTAGGAGATGATAAAAACATAGAGATTTAGCAATTAAGGAGTACCTAAAGAAAAGTATTAATAAGCTTCTATTTTTATTTATTGTATGTGTTTGTGTGTGTTTCATTACGTTGCCCCTAAGTTTATAGGGGCTTTTTTTTGTCGATGCAAAGTTCTACCAGCTTCGATAGCTGAATCCCCCTGTGGGAAAATATTACAGGTGAGTCAGCACTAAATTACAGATTCTCTGAAACTGTTGGCAAAAGTAATCATTTTGTAACTTATAGTAATACATAGCAGATTTGATTCAGTAAAAATACTCACTACATTCGGCCTAAACATTTCAAGCTGAATTTATAGATGAAAACAAAATCTTAAAGAAATATTCATACTCCAGCAGCAAGCTCGAAAAATAGTATATTTTCATGGAACCCGTCAGGGTTCGGGGACTCATCCTCTAGAAATTAAGTCTTAGATTTTTTGTTGAGGGACTTCTGCTATTTTGATGACTGCAGATATAAAAGTAATCAGAAAATACAAAATCTGAAACTGACTTATAACAAAGCTTTCAGGAGATGTGGCATGATTTTACACGAATTTTGCCCCGACTCGTAGTATTATGCTACTTGAAGCATTGTTGGGAAAAGCGAGGAATTATGAACCCTGATACAGAGAAACTGATGCAGCAATTAGAACAGCCATACGAAGGGGCTGAAATGAAGTCTTTGTATACGGCTGTGGTCACTGTAACACCGGGGCAAGAAGAACACGCCCGGATGTCAGGTCATGCGGAAAGTGAGGATGGATTATTAGCCTTAGAGCTGGCAATGCCTCAAGAGCTTGGTGGTCGGGGGCAAGGAACCAATCCAGAACAACTGTTTGCTGCTGGATACGCCGCCTGTTTTCATGGGGCACTGGCTTTGGTTGCCAGAAAGATGCGGGTCGATGCGTCTCAAGCAACGGTGACGTGTGCGGTCACTCTTGGCAGAGATCCAGCAGATGGTGGATATAAGCTTGCTACTGAGTTAAAAGTGGAAATGCCAAACTCAGAGCGTGAAACATCGGAGCAGGTAGTTGCTCAAGCCCATCAACTCTGTCCGTACTCAAAAGCGATTTCTGGTAATATTGACGTGAAAGTGGCGGTAGTTTAGCGGTAAAATGCAAATTTCTACTCCTGATACTGTTTTAGGCTATTGGGGAAGGCATTCAAGAGAAGGGGATTTTCCTAGAAGAATCAGAAAATATTCAAGCATTTAAAATGAAGCCTCAAAAAAACGGTTACATCTCTCCGGGAAAATGTAACCGATTTTTTGCATTATTTTTACCACAAATTAGTTTACGAGGCTTTTTCTAGCTTTTTATCTGCGGGTTTGGAGGGCTTCAGTTTGCGCTTGAGGGTTGATGCTGCTCCTAGTGTGCCAAAAGCAAGAAAGCTAAAGATTGAGGAGACTTCAGGTACTGACCTATAAACCTGATCGATATCTTCAACACCACTCATAAAAAGTATTCCATCTTCACCATCATAGACAAGACCAAAAGCAGATGCAGTTACATCTTTTACAAAGATTTCTCCAGGTCTACCAACTGCATCTGCTTCAATTTCGCACATGATAGCTGCAATTCCTGGCCTAAAAGCATCTCCAGCACATGCAGGATTATTCAAAAATGTTTGAGTCAAAGCACCACTAACTGAAGCTTTTGATTTAACATCACCTGTTTTAGTAATCGTTCTTTTAGCAATAGATATCTTTTCATTACTTTGCTCTTGTTGATGTTTACAATTACCGTTAACACATGCAACTAATAATCTAGCTGATTTAATTGTTGAAAAATCACTTGCTCTTAAGGGTCTCCCTTCAGGTTCAATAATATCCCAAATTTTTAAAACACTTTCTATTATTAGACTGATATTATCAAAATCATTAACAATTCCCACAGAATTAAGAGTTGAACTAGCACCTGTTAATGTAGCTGACAATGAAGGATTTTGATAAGAAAAAAATGACGTACAAATTGTTAAAGTGTATAAACTTGAATTAAATAAAAACCTTTGAACTTTGTTCATATATCTTAATTTACTCCTTTAGCTGTTAATTGAATAATAAAATTGTTACTTATTCAATTTGGTTGTCAATATATTATTATTAAAAATAAAACAAGTAAATAAGAAATTAGTATCTTTACTGAATATTTATATAGTTACAATTTGTAACTATATTGATTTTTTAAATACTTCTAAAACATAATTTTTATAGTGGTAAATATTATAAATAGAGGATTTTTTAAAATAACACAATTCAGTTTAGAACATACTTTGAGGATTTCATATTTTATATATCTACCCTTTTTGGGAGATATTTTTTATCATAAAATAATATTAAAAAATATTAATTAGTATGTAATATCCGTCCCCATTTATACTCTTTGTTTATTAATAAAAAATCAATTGATTATCAGAAAATAAAACTATTATGATTATTCAGATTCGTGGCATTTAAGCAGAGGATTTGATCTAAGTCAGTAAAAAACGTGAAACAACGGAAATACGTTATATTCATAAGCAAAATTTATAGTATATTTCCAGAGATAATAAATTTTATCTTCATCAAATATTCACAAAACTGGATAAACTTCTCTTATTTATTAGCCCAGATACCTGACTTTTGTTCCCTAGCTAAATCCTCTGCCATCTTCAAAGCATCAAAATTGGGACAAGTATAATAGTCCTCTGCTAAATCTTTCTAGATATCCTCATCTCCCCACACCCCCCACTCTCCTCACCCGGACCACACTCTTTAATCTAATTACATCGATGCTACCGGATTTGATATTAGTTGCCGGGGGCCACTCGGAAACTCAAAACGGGTGTGGAGGCAAGCGCGAGACTGCTACCAAAGTAGTGGCAGCCTGTGTTTCGCTGCGCGACATTTTTGCGTAAGCAAAACGTCAACCCACTGAGCAGCTAAGGCTTGGTAGGAATCTCCGCCCCTTTCTTTAGGCCAGGATGTTAAAGACAACTCTTTCCTACTCCCATTCCCCCTGCAAGGTAAACGCCCCCCAATAATAAGGATGTTGCCATCCCTGCTGCTCCATAATCTCTAACTGCGCCTGTCTCAATGCCTCCACAGGTGACACACCCTCCTCTAACATTCCCTGATAAAACTCCGACATCAGCTCTGCCGTTGCTTCATCATCCACATACCACAAAGAACCAATTACTCGTTTTGCTCCTGCATACATGAATCCTCTTGTCAACCCTACCAAACCTTCTCCTTTAATATCCTTTCCCCATGCTGTTTTACACGCACTCAATACTACTAGTTCTGCTGGCAAGTTCAGGTTGAAAATATCATTCAGTCGGAGGAAACCGTTTTGCCAGTTACCATTTTTATCCACCAATGACATCACAATACCTGATAACTCTGGTTGCTTACCATTAGCAAAACCATGAGTTGCAAAATGCACAATCTGATATTGGTCTAATTCATGAGTGGTAGCTATTTCTCGGTCAGCTTGGAAATCAAAAACTTGGGTGCGTTCCGACTTAGGTATTAGAGCCATAACTGCTTGTGCTTCTTTGCGGGTACCGGGGAGTCTACTCCAATTAATACCAACATCTCTGGCTGCTCTATCTAATTTTTGTGCCTCTAGAGGAAAAGCACGACTGCGGTTTTCTGACGTAGATATTGTAGTAGTTTTACCTCTAACTCTGGCATCTTCAGGGCTAAATACTGGGTCGGCAATAATAGCAACTTTTTTCGGGGCAAGTTTCCTGGATTTTGTGGCATTGCGGATATTCGCAATAGTAGTGGCAGAAGGCAAATTGACTATTTGGTGGTTGAGTATTAAAGGCTGATAACCATCACTTTCTTGAGAAGTATTTGGTATTGATAAAACTGAAAAGGGGATGTATTGTAAAAAGCTATCGGGAACTATTAATAGACGTTTTTTATTTAATTTATTAGCAACAGGTTGAAGAATAATTTCTGTCAGAGCATCAGCAGCACTATCAAATGTTTTTATGTCATCGCGTATCTTGTGACCTGTCATTCTAACCATCAACTCTGTAGCAGCAGTTTTGATTTCTGCTTGGGGAGGAAGTTGATAACTGTCGATCCTGTCTTTGGTTATTGCCCACAAATAGCTGCTTTCTTCACCTAGGGAATATTGTAGGAGTAAGGTGTCGTCATCAAGTACCTGTTGTTTAACTTGCTTGAGGGTAAGGGGTTGAGGTTGAGTTAGGGCTGCATAATTGGGGCTGGTGGTACGAATTTTGTTGCGTAACTGTTCGTATTTATCTATCAGTTCGTCTCTTGTTTGTTCGATATTGACTTTTTGTTCGGGTGTGTATTCTCCACTGAGGAGTTTGATACGTTTGGTTTCGATGGTGTTGAGTTGTTGTTGGAGTTTTCTTTCTGCTGTGGCAAGTTGGGGATCTATTCCTTGGCGGATATCAACACTGGCTTCGTTGAGGAGTTCGAGAAGGGTACGGGCGCGACTGCGTTCGCTGGCATGGAAGGCTTTGGAGTCATAGTCTTGGTTGGGATTTTGTTGATGGAGTTCCATTAATAGGTGGATGTAGAATTGGTAGTAATCTTGAACTATGGCAAAGTAGGATATGCGGAGTTCGGGACTATTAAATTTGCTGCGAAGGTCTTCGACTATTTCCAGGGATTTTTCTATAAAAGTTAGGCTTTCGCGGAGGTTACCTCGATCAAGTTTGAGGATGGCTATATTATATAAAATTCCTGCTTGTCTATCACGATTACCAACCTTTTGAGATAAAGATAAAGCCTGGTTGTAAAATGAGAGTGCTTTTTCCTTTTCTCCTAAATCACTGTAGATAAGGCCAATATTATGGAGAGTCGCACTTTCTCCATGGCGATCGCCTAACTCCCGATCCAGAGATAAAGCTTGCTTAAACAATGATAGAGCTTTTTCCTTTTCTCCTAAATCACTGTAGATATGACTAATATTATTCAGAGTGGTAGCTTGCCAAGAGCGATACCCCATTTGCTGAAATATAGTTAAAGCTTGGTTAAAAAGCGAGAGAGCTTTTTGCTTTTCTCCTAAGTTCTTGTAGACACGGCCAATATTAAGGATAGCGACAGCTTCGTTATGTCTATAACCCAACTTCTGATCTAGAGATAAAGCTTGGTTGTAGAATGAAAGTGCTTTTTTGTTTTCTCCTAAATCACTGTAGACAAGGCCAATATTATTCAGAGCATCAGTTTCCCCATCACCGTTGCCCACTTGCTGAAATATAGGTAAAGCTTGCTTAAACAATGATAGAGCTTTTTCTTTTTCTCCTAAATCTCTGTAGACAAGACCAATCCCATTAAAAGTGCCAGCTTTTCCTCCTGGATCGTCTATGTCCTGAAATATAGATAAAGCTTGGTTATAGAATGAAAGTGCTTTTTCCTTGTCTCCTAAATTACTATAAACAATGCCAATATAATCGAGAGTATGAGCTTGCCAACTATAATCGCCAACCTCTTGAAATATAGGTAAAGCTTGATTAAAAAAGAAGAGAGCTTTTTGATTTTCTTCTAAGTCTGTGTAAATACTGCCAATATAATAGAGATTGATAGCTTCTCCACGGCGATCGCCCACTTGCCGTCTGAGACGTAAAGCTTGGTTGTAGAATGAAACTGCTTTTTTGTTTTCTCCTAAGTTACTATAAACAATGCCAATATAATCGAGAGTATGAGCTTGCCAACTATAATCGCCAACCTCTTGAAATATAGGTAAAGCTTGATTAAAAAA
>NZ_JBNHER010000001.1:29626-148911 GCF_050015975.1 Dapis purpurea BLCC-M126
CGCCCACTTGCCGTCTGAGACGTAAAGCTTGGTTGTAGAATGAAACTGCTTTTTTCTTTTCTCCTAAGTTACTATTAAGTTACTATAAACAATGCCAATATAATCGAGAGTATGAGCTTGCCAACTATAATCGCCAACCTCTTGAAATATAGGTAAAGCTTGATTAAAAAATGAGAGAGCTTTTTGATTTTCTTCTAAGTCTATGTAGATACTGCCAATATAATAGAGATTGATAGCTTCTCCACAGTGATAACCCACTTGCTGTCTGAGAAGTAAAGCTTGGTTGTAGAATGAAAGTGCTTTTTCTTTTTCTCCTGAAATATTGTAAAGATTGCCAATATTATTGAGAGTCGTAGCTTCCCCAAGGCGATCGCCCACTATTTCAGATAGATGTAAAGATTGATTATAAAACGAAAGTGCTTTTTCCTTTTCCCCTAAGTTTTTGTAGACAAGGCCAATATTATTGAGAGTAATGGCTTCCCCACGACGATTACCCAAATTTCGATCTAGAACTAAAGTTTGATTGTAGAATAAGATAGCTTTGTCATTTTCTCCTAAATCACTGTAGACAAGGCCAATATTATTGAGAGTCGTAGCTTCCCCACGGCGATCGCCTACCATTTTAGATAGAGGTAAAGCTTGATTGTATAATGAGAGAGCTTTTTCTTTTTCTCCTAAGTTACTATAGACAAGGCCAATGCCTGTGAGAGTGCTTGCTTCCCCACCCCGATCGCCTACTTGTCGTCTGAGAGGTAAAGCTTGATTGTAGTAATTGAGTGCTGTTTGTTTTTTTCCTAAATAACTGTAGACACGGCCAACATTATGGAGAGTAGTTGCTTCCCCACCCCGATCGCCTACTTGCCGTCTGAGAGGTAAAGCTTGATTGTAGTAATTGAGTGCTGTTTGTTTTTCTCCTAAATCACTGTAGACACGGCCAACATTATGGAGAGTAGCTGCTTCCCTACTCAGGTTGCCAGTTTTTCTAAATAGTAATAGTGCCTCTTCCCATTTAGCGATCGCTTGACTCAGAGATTCTGCTGTTCCTTCTTGATACAGTTGCTTTGCTTCATCAAAGGCTTTTTCTGCTGCAACATTAGTGGGGTCTTGAGTCTTTTCTTCTGACTGTTGGGCTATTGTTGCCTCACTAATATTTGCCCCAACGGTAGTTGATAATAATGGGATACTGCCAACTATAGTTAAACTCAAAGAGACACAGCTACCCAATAATATATTAGTAATTGAATTGTGATTTTTGGCCTGTTTAATTCTCTTAACCATAGTTTTTTTCTATCCCCTGTCCATCAAGATTTTGGAGTATTTTATAACTCATATATTTCCCAAATTTGAAAGGTTATGCAAATTGAATCTATAATACTTCTAATAAAATTAGTTTTATAATTTCAATATGCAGATATCATCCCCCATAAAGGAACTTGCTGAAAAAGCAAAACAGGTACTCAATAAAATTACCTATCTCACCTTAGCAACAGTAGATCAAGAAGGACACCCTTGGAACTCACCTGTCTATTACGGCTTTGATGAAAATTACACATTTTATTGGTCATCATGGAAAGAAAATCAACACTCTCAAAATATTATTAATAATGGGCAGGTTTTTGCAGTTATTTATGATTCAACAGCAGTAAGTGGCAACGCATTTGGTGTTTATTTCCAAGGTATAGCTGAAGTTATTGAAGTAGAAAACGAAATATTCAATAAAGCAATTGATAGTATCTACACAAAAAATGGCAAGCCAAAAAGAGACAAAAAATATTTTCTTGACTCAGGACCACGACGTTTATTTCGGTTCATGCCAAAACTATTTGGGTTAATGTGACAGAACCTTATGAGGATTATTTTCTTGATAAAAGAGTAGAAATTACTCAAAAAATAAACCAATAAAAAAAAGCCTGCATTGCAGGCTTTTTGTAAATCTCAACCGTGACAACTTATAGCAGTCGAAACAAAGGTTAGGAGATTACTAAATGCTAAAACTATGTCAGATCTTACTTCTGACTTCTAACTTGCGGGTAGTGCCATAGCTTACTATTCCAATATCTCGAAAGATTCAACTTCCAATACTGGACCAATCATTGCGATCGTCATTACATCATCTCGCACGACACCTGTAACGTTCGCCTTCTGGTCAGACTTACATAGCTCGGTAGGAGCATCCTTTAGTTCATAAGTTACACTATCACTCACTAACGCCCAAGTACCAGTACCAAATCCTTGTTTTTCCACAGTACCATTCACTGTAATACTACTCATGTTAACCTTTCCTCTGTTCTAATTGCCAAACGTGCTAAACCTAAGCATAACAGGGCATTCAAAACTAGGAAAATTTGAGCAGGTATACCAGCACCTAATCCCCAAACAGCAGGATCGATAACTGCACTCACAATTAAACAGCTAGCCACACCAATAGTAGTACCGATCGCTACCCACTTCCATTGCTGATTACCTAATAAGAACACTATTAATAATGCTGGAATCAAAACACTAGCAAAAATGGGATTCAAAATACCACTACCTTGAATTGCTCCACCCAGTTCGGGTACAGAACTACCCATTACACGCATTGGCCATTGGGGTAAATCAAATACATAGAAACCACGCAGGAAAAATAACCCACTGCTACCAGCAACTAATCCAGTATGTAGGGGGAAACTCCAACTGAAAGGGAAATAATTCCGCAGTAACCAAGCTAATATATAAGACCCTAAAACCATTGCCAACTTCGGCAACAAGGCCACTGCGCCACCATCAAGCCAAAAACCAGGATTGAGATAACCGTTATCATACAACCACCGGAAGAAGTCGCGGAAAGTTATTTGACCTTTAATTGCTAACTTTACTGCTGCTGCTGCATCTAACTGACCCGCACCAAAATGATTTAATGGGTCTTCTTTTACAGTTCTGGCAGATTTTTTGAGAATATTAGTTATTTCTTCTGGGTCTTCAATACCACTAGCTTTTATTAATGCTGCCACACCTGCAACGTGGGGAGATGCCATACTTGTTCCTTGGAAGGAAGCAAATACACTCTTGCCATTTTCTGGGTTAATGGTTTCTTGCAGAATACCGCCAGCTTCATTTTGACCTTTAGTGGAACCGCCAGGAGCAGAAATATCAACTCCTGCACCAAAGTTGGAGTAGGGAGCTTTTTCTCCAGCGGGGTCAGTAGCAGAGACACCAACAACATGGGGATAACGAGCAGGATAGCTTGCTGAATTTTGGTTAGCATTGCCTGCCGCAGCAATGACAACTACCCCTTTATTGTGGGCATAGTTAATTGCTTCTTTCATTATTTGGCTTTCACCACCACCACCAAGACTCATATTAATAACGTCTGCACCGTTATCAGCAGCAAATTTTATGGACTCAGCAATATCGGAAACTGTACCACCACCACTAGCAGCTAATACTTTTAGGGGCATGATACTAGCTTCGTAGGCGATACCTGCTACACCATAGTTATTGTTGGTAGCTTGGGCAATAGTCCCTGCGACATGGGTACCGTGACCATTGTCGTCGGTAGCTGATGTGCGGTCGTTAACAAAATCGTACCCTGCTACAAATTTGGTTTTTTGCAGGTCTGGAACTTTGGAAACGCCTGTATCAATAACTGCTACTGTTATGCCGTCGCCTTTCGTTTCATTCCAAGCAGATTCGACATTGATACTCCGGAGGTTCCATTGTTTCCCGTACATGGGGTCGTTAGGAACGTCGTCACCACTTTCAAAGATGATGGCATCCTTGCTGTAGACATAGTTCGGTTCTATATATTCAGTATATTTGCCTAGAGAGCTTCTTAAATTTTTGAGGAGTTGGCGATCACCCTTGACAATATATACATTATCTGATAAAGAAAATTCACTATTTAAACGAGGTGTGACTTGGTATTCATCAGAGATTGTCCTTATTTGATCGACAATTTTAGTAACTCCGATATCTTCACGGAAGTCTAACACAATTGAGTCGTAGACTCCTTTATTGGCCAAACCAGAGAAATTAGATAAGGCCCAACCAAGTCCAATTAAGAATAAGCAGACAAACAGAAATTTTTTCATTGTTTGAGATATTCACTATACTGAGGACTTTTTTACTACTCTAGCTTAGAGTTTACAGTATTGGACGGAAATCTTACGACATGGCCTGCTTACAAGGTATGTTTTTGAGAATTATAGGGATAACCCGGGTCAGACAAAGTAGACTTGGGGGAAAAGTGGAGAAAGGGGAAAATAGAATCAGGTTGAAAAGTCCTCCGCAGCAACAAAAGGGAAGTAATACTAATTTCATCAACTTGGGGAGGTTTGATTTATATTCATTTAAGTAGCGATAGTGCTACGCACCGCTACGCGATCGCGCAATGTTTCACGAACCGCAATTAAAATTAGTCCTAATTTATTTTTACCTGTACCATTTTTGCCACAACCCCAATAATAATCAGTGGGAGAATTCTCTACAATTAACTCATCATCTGTTGACAGTAGAATTTCACGAATATCGGCATGAGTTTCAAATTTTTTTAATACACCTCGTTCCATAATTTCATCTTTGACTTGTTCCCAATCTGTTCGCAGTGGATATTTCCTACTGCGCCCCATTTTTGCTGCTTCTCTTGGGGTTTTTACCTCCCGAATTTTCTTATACCACAGAGGATCTGTAGTAGCAAATTTCTGAGCTTGAAAATAATGTTCATTTGTCACCCACCAATATCCTTCAAGTTCAAAACCATGTCGGGAAAAATTAGAAAAGCAACCATAAGGTTGTGAGCGAGTACCGTAAAAATAAATAGGCATATATCCAAAAAAATTTGCTGATAAATTGTTTGTAATATACTTAATATTAAACAGCAATTTTCTAGGGGCTGATGGCGATGAGCCCCTACAGGGTTTTGGTTGTAACAATGTGGTTCATCAATCTGAAAATTGCTGTACTGTAAAGTGCAAATTGCCTAACGTGCAAGTTATGAGAGCATTTTATGCGCTTTCTCAGTTACTAGGGGAACTCCGCCGATGAGTTTTCAGAACACACTCTTTAAAGGATGGCTACTTCTAAAGCCCACCTCTCGGGTTCTTCGCACTCCCCGTTCTCACGCGCCCACTGCGTTTAACAATGTTACTATTCCTCTCGTACTAAGTATGTAAGCTCTAAATGTTGGGTCACGCTAGGGTCAATTGCACAGGTTGGTGTTAAATAATTTCAATGAAAGCAACCTCCTTTAATCGTTTTATATTTTGAACATTTACTTGTTCAACGCCTCCACCAGGATTTGAATCTAGAACCTTCACTTTAGAAGAGTGTTGCTGTCGCAAATTTGGTGGGCTGTATAGGATTTGAACCTATGCACTTCCGCTTAAGAGGCGGCTGCTCTACCAACTGAGCTAACAACCCTGTTATTAGTGGAATGGGTCGCCAGAGACTTGAACTCTGAACCTTCCGCTTAAAAGGCGGCTACTCTAACCATTGAGTTAGCGACCCATGTTTCACACGATGATTGAAAGGGAGGTGTAGGCGGTAGGGGAGTATAATAAAAAAACGTTATATTTCCTACACTCTCCCCCTTTCAAAGCCTCGACGGGATTTGCACCCGCTTCTCCCTGGGTGAAAACCAGAGCGACTTATCTATTTGCCCACGAGGCTATGAGCGAGGGTGACGGGATTTGCGCCCGCGACCTCCTGTTCGACAGACAGGCGCTCTAGACTAACTAAGCTACACCCTCATTTTTGATCCTATATCAGCTTTGTAGTCGTTGACGACTACAAAGCTAATAGTTATTTGTAGTATAAAAAAATTTACTTTTCAAGGTTCAGAACTTATGAGTGAGTTACTTTTGTTTGTTCTCTCTCAACTGCCTTATAGCTTTATAATACATAAATACTACAAAGTTGTCAAGGGTCTAGGAAATTTTTTTTTCAACTTGGATAGAACCTTTGCCAAAACTGAATTTCAGAATCTCAACACCAAATATTAAGGAATGAAAGTTTTTATTTCTGGCGATGTACTTGTACTCTTCTATCTGGGTTTTGCTTCCTAACCCATAACAGGAATTTTTGCATTTGTGGTTCATGCTTGAGCTTTTCTATAGTATTCAATTCTTCAGCTAAACGCTTATTGTCAAAGAAAGCATGAATTTGGCGATGACAAGCGGAACATATATCAATAGTCGAGCCAGGTTCAGCTTTCTTGCGTTTGGTCTGTTGTCTAGGAATTAAGTGATGAACGCTTAAACGTTTCATCTCCCTATCACATAGTTCACATTGCATATTTTAAATTATTCTCTATTGTCTTTAACATTCCTCTATTGTCATTTTTCGGAATACTTCTCCCAATTTTTCCGATCGCCTTTCACAATATTGCTGAGAAATTAGAAATATTTGTTGTAGCAACCGAAATATGAAAAATCTTATCTGAGAAATACTTTTATAGGCGTTGGTGAATCAAGCTATGAAACATAAATTTTGCCAAATATAAAATCCTTTTCAGTTAATAGCTAGGCCATCGCCATTAAAACACAATCATAGCCGAAATCACCAACGCCCTTTTATATTTTAAACGAGTCAAAAATTATCGTTCCTACGATCCGAAGATGTTGGGTGGAGCAATAGTCTTGAAAATACCACTGTCATGATCGGTGTCCATAATTGGTTGGAGTTGAATCTCCCTGATCGTGCTTTAGTCATACCACAGTCCCCTTCTGTCAATTATAGCGCTACGCGTTAGGGAATAGGGAACAGGGAAGAGGGAACAACAGACTGTCAAAGGGTTTCATGGTTTAGAAATGTCCTAATCTTTGCTTCGAGTGCTATAATTCAACTTATAATATCATTTTTTTTTAGACAAATGACTAAACTCATCATAAAAATATCTTGGCTATAGGGTTTTTTGGAGTATTTATTTCCTCTTCCCAGTGAAGGTATTCCCTAAAACCTAGAACTTTGTACTTCATTCCTGATGATAATTGGTATATCGCCGAGTTATCAAAAACTAATAACCAAATAACTAAATTAGGATATTAACTGGCTCTCATGCTATTATTAAAAAGCGTCTAGCGCTCAGTCAAGTCAGTCATAAAAAAGCTGAAAAATGAAGCCTGAAAACTTACAGCTAATGATAATAAATACCCATGTAGAAATTACATTTATTACAACTACCGGATTAGATAATTATGAAACATAAATTAATCAGTTTAATATTGTTATTTATAGTCGGTTTAATATTAGTTACATGTAGTGGAAATAAACCTGAAAATTATCTACAAGAACCTCAATCAGAGAAAATATTAACAATTTGGTGGAATCGGGGATACTATTCAGAAGAAGATCGGTCTCTAGAAAAAGTGATTACTGAATGGCAAGAAAAAACTGACAACAAAGTTGAACTTTTGTTTTTTAGTCCAGATGACATTTTACAAGTAGCTATTGATGCTTTAGGAGCAGGTAAACCGCCTGATATATTTTTTTCTTATAGAGCAGGATATACTTTAATTCCTCAATGGGCTTGGCAGGGTAAATTACTAGATGTTTCAGATGTAATTGCACCTGTAAAAAAATTATACGATAATACTGCACTGAAGTCTGTTTATTTATACAACAATATTGAGTCAAAATTTTCTAATTATGCTGTACCAATAATGCAACGAGGTCTTCATATTCACTACTGGCATGATTTAATTCTTGAAGCAGGTTTAGGTGAGGAAATACCTCAAAAGTGGGATGAGTTCTGGCAGTTTTGGCAAAAGGCACAAAAAGTTCTGCGTCAACAAGGTAAAGATAATATTTATGCCTTGGGTTTGCCTATGTCTATTTATGGTTCAGATACTTACTTTGTATTTGAACAAATATTGGAGGCTAATAATTTAAAAATATTAGATAAACAAGGCAAATTACAAGTAGATAAACCAGAAGTCAGGCAAAAAATTATTGAGATTTTGGACTGGTATACCAGCTTTTATAAAAATGGGTATGTGCCAACTAATGCAGTTAATTGGATAAATTCAGATAATAATACTAATTTCCTCAATCGCAAGACTTTAATGACAATTAATCCAACTATGTCGATTCCTGCTTCTCAACAAGAAGATGAAGAAATTTACTTGAATCAAATGAGAACTATTGACTTTCCCAATAATCCTAATGAAACAGAACCTAGATATTTAGTATCTGTCAAACAACCTGTAATTTTTAAATCCTCTGCTCATCCTGAATTAGCGAAAGAATTTTTATCATATTTAATACAAGCAGATAATTTAGGAACTTATATTAAAGGTGGAAAAAGTCGCTATTTTCCGATTATGCCTCAACTATGGGAAGACCCCTTTTGGAGTAATACAAAAGATCCCCATATTTCTGTGGCATCTAAACAATTTAGTGAAGATCAGATTTCTTTATTTAACAATTCGATCAACCCTGCTGATTCTCAGGTAGATTCAGAAAATATTTGGGGTAAAGCGATGCAACAAGTGTTAATTGAAGGTGTATCACCAACTGAAGCAACAGATTTAGCTATTAAGCGAATGAAAGAAATATTTTCTCAATGGTAAACTAAGAAAAAAGAATAATCTTTAAACTTGATGATAATTATGAAAAATAAATTTTTAGCAATAATTGTATTATTCATACTTAGTTTTATCTTAGTAACTTGTAATGCAAGTCAGCCTCAAAATTCTGTCCAAAAATTTCAGTCAGAGAAAGTATTAACAATTTGGTGGAATCGGGGATATTATCCAGAGCAAGAAGAAGCTCTCAAAAAAATAGTTGCTGAGTGGGAAGACAAAACAGATAATAAAGTTGAACTTTTGTTTTTCAGTGAGGATGATATTTTGCAAGCGACTATTGATGGTTTAGAAACAGGTAAACCACCCGATCTTCTATTCTCAGAAAGAGCAGAATTTACTTTGATTCCTCAATGGGCGTGGGAGGGTAAATTACTAGATGTTTCAGATGTAATTGCACCTGTAAAAAATTTCTACAGCCATACTATTTTAAAGTCTGTTTATTTATACAATAATGTCAATCGTAAATCTTCTAATTATTCAGTACCAATAATGCAGCAAGGTCTCCATATCCACTACTGGTATGATTTAATTCGTGAAGCAAATTTGGGAGAAGAAATACCAAAAAATTGGGATGAATTTTGGCAGTTTTGGCAAAATGCACAAAAAAATTTACGTCAACAAGGCCAAACTAATATTTATGGTTTAGGTTTACCTATGTCTATTGATGGTACAGATACTTCTATTGTATTTGAACAAATTTTGGAAGCTAACAATTTACAAATACTAGATGAACAGGGCAAATTACAAATAGATAAAACAGCAGTCAGACAAAAAATTATAGAGATTTTAGACTGGTATACTAGCTTTTATAAAAATGGGTATGTTCCACCTAATGCGATTAATTGGCTTAATTATGATAATAATACTAATTTCCTTAATCGCAATACTTTAATGACAATTAATCCAAGTATGTCGATTCCTGGTTCCCAGCAAGAAGATGAAGAAATTTACTTGAATCAAATGAGAACTATTGACTTTCCCAATAATCCTAATGGAGCAAAACCTACATCTTTAGTTTCTATCAAACAACCTGTAATTTTTACATCTTCTGCTCATCCTAAACTAGCGAAAGAATTTTTATCATATTTAGTAGAACCAGAGAACTTAGGACCTTACATTAAAGGTTCCAGAGGTCGCTATTTTCCGATTATGCCTCAACTATGGAAAGACCCTTTTTGGACTAATAAAAAAGACCCTCATATTTCTGTCGCATCTCAACAGTTTACTGAATATCAGACTAGTTTATTCGATCATTCTAGGAGTCATGCTTATTCTCAAGTACATTCAGAAAACATTTGGAGTAAGGCAATGCAGCAAGTGTTAATTCAAGGTTTATCACCAACTGAGGCCACCGATATAGCTATTAACCAAATTCAAGAAATATTTTCTCAGTGGAAAACTCAAAGTTAAATATAATTTGGCAAAGTCAAAAATGTGGAGATAGAATCATGTACTTTTGGAAAAAAAGCCTCCTAATTCAAATAGTAGGTTCTTTTTTAGTTTTGTCCCTAGTGACAATATCAATTGTCGGATATACGACTTTTAGTCAAGCACGAGAATCTTTAAAAGAATCAGTATTTGAGAGGCTTAACTTTGCTGCTAAACTTAAAGAAAAGGAACTTAATTTCTGGGTATTAGATCGACGAAAAAATATCATAGCGCTCGCCGAGTTGCCAGAAATTAATAACCAAGCAAAAATACTACTAACAAGCAAAAAATATACTCCAGAATATGAATCATCTCAAGCTTTTCTCAAAACTTATTTAACATCTTTTGCTACTAATATTGATAGCTTACAAGAAATTTTTATTTTAAGCAGAAGTAGCAGAATTTTAGTTTCCAGTAATTCCAAAAAAGTAGGCAAATATCAACCTCTAGTTCAATATAGCGAAGTAACAAAATCTCCCACAGATAACTTAATATCAAACTTTTACCGCTCTGCTGAAACAGGTAAACCTATGATTACCTTTGCTATCCCTATTCTCAGTGAAAATGGTAAGAAACTAGGAATGTTTGCTACTCATCTTAACTTAGACAGAATTGATAGTATTATTCGCGAACAAGCAGGTTTAGGAGAAACAGCTGAAACTTATTTAGTAGGAAATATCGGTAGTAGTTTGTCGAGAAGAAATGTATTTGTTTCAGCTACAAAATTTGGTTCAGAGGAATTTCCTGATGGCATTAGTAGTCAAGCTATTAATGCTGCTATTAATGGCAAGAATGGCCAAGGGTTGTATATAAATTATAGAGGAATGCCAGTTATTGGTGTTTATAGGTGGCTGGAATATCAAGACTTAGCATTATTAGCAGAAATAGAGCAAACAGAAGCATTTGCACCTGCTCGTCATCTTGCTGGTTCAATTTTGCTAATTGGTTTGACATTAGCTTTAATGATGGCAATAGCTATGTTGTTATTAGGTCGTCAAATTGTACGACCAATTTTAGCGATCGCTCATACAGCTAAGTTAGTAAGTAAAGGCGATCTAACTCAAAAAGTGCCAGTATTAACTAAAAACGAAATTGGTTTACTTGCTCAGACTTTTAATGAAATGATTAAACAGTTAAACAATTCATATCAGGAACTATCTAATTACAGTCATATTTTAGAAGTTAAAGTTGATGAAAGAACCCAAGAATTAAAAGAAAAAAATACAGATTTAGAGCACACTCTTCAGAAGTTAAAACAAACTCAAGCTCAATTAATTCAGAATGAAAAAATGGTAGGTTTAGGTCAGTTAGTTGCCGGGGTTGCCCATGAAATAAACAACCCTGTTAGCTTTATCTATGGCAATATTTCACCCGCCAGAGATTATGCAGAAGATTTATTAGATTTACTCAACCTTTATCAGCAATATTATCCAGATCCGGTAGCTGAAATTAGAGAGAGACATAGTATAATAGAGCTAGATTTTATCAGAGAAGATTTTCCTAGTTTGCTGAATTCTATGGAAGAAGGTGCTATAAGAATTCAAGAAATAGTTTTATCCTTACGCAACTTTGCCCGTCACGATGAATCCAAACAAAAACAAGTTAATATTCACGAAGGTATAGATAGTACTCTATTAATTTTGCAAAATCGCCTGAAAAATAAGTCAGGATATCCAGAAATTAGGATAATTAAAGAATATGCTAATTTGCCATTAGTTGAATGTTTAGCAAGTCAAATCAATCAAGTTTTTATGAATATTTTGGCTAATGGTATTGATGCTTTAGAAATGTCATGGGAAAAATTCAAATCTAAATTTTGTTCTACTAAACCTCAGATAAAAATTAAGACAGAAGCTATAAATAAAGATTATATATCTATCCATATTATTGATAACGGACTAGGAATACCAGAACAAGTAAAACAGAGAATATTTGACCCTTTTTTTACAACTAAACCTGTCGGAAAAGGTACAGGTTTAGGGTTATCCCTGAGTTATCAAATTATAGTTGAAAAGCATGGGGGAAATTTTTACTGTAATTCTGTAGTTGGTCAGGGTACAGAATTTGTGATTGAATTACCGATAGTCTATGGTTATAACCCATGAAATATAATTTATATTATTGTTGATTTGACCTAACAAGCAGGGTTATTTTATATTACTTTTAAATGACTTAACTGACTTAGATCGCTACAAAAGACACAAGTTGACAAAAAGCAGCATATCTGGTCAAGCTGTGGCACAGCTTAACCAAACAACTAGAACTTCACCCCCGAAACTTAGCGGCGGCAGCAGGCCAATTTTCATCAGCGCGGGCAATATTACCTGGAATATCCCGTTCCCATCGAGCGCGAACCCTTAAACTGAAATTGAGATATAGTCTCCCTTCGACAATACTCCAGGCTTCTGGAACGATAGGGGCTGTGTATCCATTAGCAACGGCAAAAGCACAGAAACCCCCATACTGCGGGGCATATTGCTCTGGAGAAGCTACAAACAAGTCACGATTTTTGGCACTGGAAAACCACCAATTCACACCCATCCAGTTGTGAGTAAATTGTTTATTTCCTTGGACAGGTTGACCTACTTGAAAATACGCAACTGGGTCAGTACCTCGAATGGCAACTCCGTTTTCCGCAAAAATTGGCTCTGTGACACTGGTGATTTTAGATTCATCAGCTTTATTGGACGATACGGCAATAGCAGGATTGGTTGATACTTCCACTGATAGCTGAGGTGAATCTTTTGTTTTTCGGGAAGCACACCCCATGATCAACCCGAAACTAACTAAAGAGAGGACAAAATATCGACGTTTCATCTTAACTTTTGCTCAAAATGATTTTGGTATTGCAGGATCGACATCCTTAACTTAACTTAAGCCAGTCAAATGAGCAAACTATGAGAAATTCCTGAAACTCTTTGTAAAAAATCCTTCATATCGCTAGCATCGGGACTTTTAGTTTGAGGCAATCGGTTGTGACTCAACATTTCTTTGGCCATTGATGCGATATAAATACTTGTCAAATGTCTATTTTTTGATATTTTCTGTGATTTTTGGATGTTAACATATTATAGCGACCAATATAATACCTTAATATCCAGACGTTAAAAAAATGTTTTGCTACGCAATATGAAACGCGGAGCAGAACGGATTTCTATCCAACTAATTGCTGACTTCTGACAGCTTTGTTAAATTGTTTATCCCTAAATTATCAATATTTCAAAAGAAGATTTATATGGAAATATATATTGAAAGTAGAGGTTTTTCTCAGGATGATGATTACCGTTGGTTAAAGGTTACTGAAGAGAGTCAAACTAGAGTAGATAAAGAAGATTTGCCAACTATTATTCAAGAAGCAACTCAAATAATTGATAGTGAGTCTGCTTCAATCGTTTTGAGTCGAAAAAATAATAGTTTACTATTTTTATTAACAAGTATTGAACCTGTAGAGCGAGTAGATTTTGCCCATCGTCAAATTCGCATCTCTGTGGCTTGGTTGATGCCAGATTATCTGGATAATGAAAGAATTTTGCGGATGTTAGCTGCTACTGCTTTAGATACAGAAGAAAGACAATATTTAACAACACAAATTAGTCAAGCTGTAATCCTAGGAGGAGAGCTAGGGTTTCAAGTTAATTTTGAACATATAGAGAAATTAACTAACATTAGTGCAGCAAAAAAATCACTTCAAGATAAGTTGCCAAATACAGCTCAAAAAATTGCAGCAATTTCACCACAACGTCAAGAAGAATTAGCATCCGAATTGAAAGAATATTCCTTGCCAAATCAACAGGGTTTCATAGTAGTTGTTACGGAAATAAAAAAAGAGAAAGTTTTAATTGATGCTAATATTTGGCGTGGCTTATCTACTCTCGTTGTCTCTTCAGATTGGCAGATTATTAATCAAACCTTACCAGAAAAAAAATTTACTACTAAACTCTCAAAATACTTTAATAGTTTAATGATAATTATTGGGATTATTAGTGCGGTTTCTTTCTTAGCTAAAACTTTAAAATTTTAATAATTTAATTAAATTTATCAGGGATAAATAAAGGTAAACATTTCTGTGCCGAAATCCTCCAAAAACACCTCTTAACAGTCAGTCATGGTGCTTTTTATACCAATTTTATGTGAGTTTGTGAGGTTGTATAGAATTATGAAATCCATTAATTTATCCGTCTTTAATATATAGTCATTTCAATTTGATATTAATCATAAGTAATGCTAAAGTATGGGTTTTTATTCAGACTTTTAATTATCGCTCAATCTCTCAATACTAATTGCCCTAATCGACACAGTGATTTAATAACTAATAGCTGAATGGTTACAAATAAATTTTCCTAATTCATTCAAATAATTGTATAAAAATATACTATATTTTTGGGTTTTGTTAATTTTAATGAACGCAGTATGAAACAGATTAATTTGCTGATATCTTTGATTGGGGTAAACTTTGGTAAAATCTTAGAAATAGTAGATAATATCTGGCAAAACATAAGCTAGCAAAAACTGACAAAATTAACCTTACAAAGGAGAGCAAATATGCCAATTTCACAAATTTATAATCGAGATGTTTTTATTCTAATAGATCGTAGTGGTTCCATGACAATCTCTGATGCTACGACAGGTAGCAAAAATCGTTGGCAATATCTTCAAGAAACTGTACAAGGTCATGTATTTGAAATTCTGTCTGAACAAGATGATGATTATGGCAATATTTGTGATGAAGTAACTCTATATTTTTTCAATAGAAATCAACAGCCTACTAAAACTATTTATCTTAGAGATGCTGCCCAAGTACAATCTGCTTTTAAAGAAAATAAACCAGGTGGAGCAACTTATATTGCTCCGACTCTAAACGAGGCAATATCTCAGTGGTTTTCTAATCGAACTGATGATAAAGGTGCTTTTATAATTATCTATACTGATGGTCAAATTGATGATAATCAAGAGTTTATTAATGTTATTGGTAAAACTTGCTCTAATATAAATAGTCAGGATGAAATTAAAGTTTTAATGATTGGTGTAGGGAGTGATATTGAGACTAAGGGAGCTATAGATTTTTACTTAGGAATTGATTTGAATGCTAATAAATTTCAATCAAGACGAGGAGAAGATTGTAATATATTTATTTTTGACTTAATAGATGAAGTAATGGATGAGGGTATTATTGCTGCTCTTGAGCGTCAACTTGAGGGAGACCCTAGAAAAGGATTAGCGACTTGGGTCAAAGAAAGATATCCAAGTTTATATGCTAAATATTTTGGTTCTTAATATTTAATCATTCAGACATCAGCTATTAGCTATAAGCTATTGATTTTGGAGCAGGTAAAAGTAATTGAGAAGTTGGGAGAGAATTATTGATTATTTGCTGCATAGCTGACTGCTAAGAGCTGTTTGCGAAGCATTCCGTAATATTAATTATAAAAAAAGAAGGAAAAGGGAAAAATTATTTGTTTAATACTATTTATCCATTGAGCATTATAACTACTTTAACTGTTGTGTTTTTCCTATAGCAGTTTTGATTTCAGTAGACCACAGTAGACATCTCTAGAAAAGAGGGAGTAGGGAGTAGGGGGAAAGAATTGATAATTTTTGTGGGATACCCGCCCCTACTATTACAAAATTTTAGATGTGTCATACCACTACAATAATGAGCTGAATACTGACTTACTATATTTATTACCTTCTTCCTGAATTTTTAACCAAAAAAATATATATTGTGTTTTAAATCACATAGATTTTCTAGTATAAATCACATTGAATTCAGTATATAAGTCACGGCTATCTCCGCAAAAAAACTTAAAAATAAGAATAGTAAACTTGATGTTCATACGGAATTTATCAGATTCATGCTGAAGCTGAATATGATAGTTAACCAGTTAGGTTAAGTTTGCTTTAATCAATTGTTTTTAATAGTGGACACATCTACGAAATTATTGGGGTAAAGGAATAGTAAGAAATTTTGGTTAATCTTGATCCCCCTTTTTTTTACTTTTTGCCTTTTACCTTTTGTTTATCAACAAGACTACTCTATCACTGAGCATCTAAATTAAGTAATTACCCTGACCGGATTGAGAAATATATCTGTTGAAAGGTTTATTAATAGTCTATAAAATATCGGAGTAAAAACCATGCAAGCTAATTATATAAATCAACCAATGAGTAACGAAAAGTTAGAGCAGTTGGAAGCATTCGCTAAAATGATGATTGTCAGTTTTGTGTGGCAGACTTCCGGTTTAATGGAACAACCTAGCAAAATAAAACAGGATACTACAAAACAATCTCAAACTAATCCTGAAACAAAGTATTCTGAAAAAAAATAATGATAATATGGTTGTTGCTGTGCCGACACTACATAATTTTCTAACGAATATATTCTCTGAGAATACGGTGCCGCTTCGGATCTTCCAATTTTTTCAATGCTTTCGACTCTATTTGCCTAATTCTTTCCCGTGTTAAATTAAAAGTATCACCAATTTCTTTCAGGGTCTTTTCTTGACCATCATCCAAACCAAATCGCATCTGCAATACATTTTTTTCTCGTTCAGTTAAAGTTTTTAGAACAGTTTCTAGATCTTCTTGCAGACAATTTTTAAAGACATATTTTGCTGGTGTTTCGCCATCGAATTTGATCGCTTTCTGATAGATGATATTTTCTCCTTGACCTATAGGGTGGTCTAAAGATAAAGTTTCTTGGGCGCATTCTACAATAAATCGTAATTTCTCCGTTGTCATCTCCATGCGTGTAGCGACTTCTTCTGCAGTTATAGGAGAACATTCCATTGAAATTTGCTTAACTATTTTTTTTATTTGCGCAACAGTTTCGTAGAGATAAACTGGCAACCTGATCATCCGAGAATAGTCACAAATAGCTCTGGTAATAGCTTGTCGAATCCACCAAATACCATAAGTAGAAAACTTATAACCTTTTGTATGGTCAAATTTTTCTGCAGCACGAATTAATCCTATACTTCCTTCTTGAATTAAGTCTTGGAAGTCTAACCCACGGTTTTGATATCGTTTGGCAATTGATGTCACCAGTCGCAGGTTAGCTGTCACCATTTTATTTTTAGCTTGTCTACCTTTTCGCAGGCGAGCGCGCAGTTCCCATCTACTCATTTTTACTGCCGTTGCCCATTCTGTTTCATTAGGCGATCGCTTGAGCTTTTCCTCTAATTTTTCACGAATTTGCTCTAAAGCTAATAATTCATCAATTTGATGTGCTAAATGAATTTCTTCCTCAGCACCCAAGCGGGGGACTTGATTAATTTGCTTGTGATAAAGTTGAATTGAGTCTTCAGTAAATGTTGCGCTCGGCGGTTCTCTATCTGGGTCGTAGCCACTTTCAGTATTATATTTGTTTGTAAATTCTTCTGTAGATTTCCAAGAATTTAGAGCTACATTTTCTAGCCAGTAAATATCATAATAACTAGGATTTTTAGAGTCAATTATCCACCATTTAATTTTAAAATTTCTATGTTCTCTACTCTGAGGAGTAACTATTAGTAACTGATTATAGTTTTTTGTACAAATGAGTAATTTTTTTTTTTGATTCTAGACAGAGTTTGATAAATAGTTATTATTTTTTCTTGAAGTTTAGGATTAGTTTTAAATGCTTCTAGTCCTAACTCCAAAATAAATACTTCTAAATCATATTTTTCATAGTTATGAATTTTGTAAGCATCATAGACAGTTTGACTCCAATAACTTGGTAATTCTAATTGTTCTATATCTAAATGTTCTAATTGAAAATTATAGCCAAGTTTTTCAAACAAAGCTACTATTTTTTTGGGGCTACTAATTTTTCTTAGATCGTCTAGTTCTAATGAATCCCCTATCATTATCATCTATCTCCACAATTAATTTATCTTAATATGTTTGCTCCTCATAATATTGGAATTAAAAGCATTATTTTTTCTGTTTTTTTTCAATATAGGCAAATTTATGAGGAACATTTTTTTGTGTTTCCTGAATAATTATATGAGTTTTGAGAGCGATTGTTCTGGATACCGTTAGGACAATAGAACTTATACCGTTTCACGGAAGTCATGTATTCAAAAGTCATGCATTAAGATTTTATAGACTCAGAATTTTGACACGCTCAGTAATTTCAGGAAATGATTTCACATCTAAAGTTTGAAACTATTTGTGACATCTTTAAAGTGAATTGGTATTAGAACGATAGAAATCTGTTTCTCTTACACGAATATCTATTTTTTCCTGGTTACTCAAAGCTTCAAATTAAGCAAGGCTTTACCCTCAACCAAGACAAGCAATGATCGCGCTTGAGAAATTTTAGCTATCACTACCATCAAAGAGCTTTATGAATCTGTGTTTTTTTCTTGATACCACATTTATCTTAATAATGTCAATAATTATCATCAAAATCTTCAAATTATTATGTTTGGAGGCTATTGATCAGTATTATACATATATACCATATTAACAAAATTATGTCAAATTTTTATCGTTTCGACTAATATTTAAAGGAAACACTTAGGATTATTATTTATATTTAGTTCATAAATAACCTTAAAAATTAACAGCAAAATCTAATTTGCTAATTTTGATAATATATATTCATACATCTGTAATTAGCAGAGAAACGATTGAAGTAATTAATAATTATTAAATAATCATCAGCAAACTGATAGATTTTGACAATAAAATTAACAGTTTTTATCAGGAGAAACTAGGAGAAAAATATGGAAACTCTATTAGGTATTTGTCTAGGTGTTGGCTTAAGTGCAGCTTGTGGGTTTCGGATATTTGTACCTCCACTGGTGATGAGTATTGCAGCACAATCAGGACATTTACAACTGTCTGATGATTTTACTTGGATGGGCACCCCGGAAGCAACAGTTGCTTTTGGAGTAGGTGCATTCTTAGAAGTTGGTGCTTATTACATTCCTTGGGTAGATGAGTTACTAGATATTATTGCCACACCAACAGCAGTCATTGCAGGTACTATAATTACAGGTTCATTTGTCAGCGATATGAGTCCAATGCTACAGTGGACAATTGCAGTTATTGTGGGTGGAGGCTCGGCGGGAGCAGTACAAGGTTTAACAGATGTTACCAGGTTAGCTTCTACAGCTCTTACAGGAGGGTTTGCAAATCCTGGAGTTTCGACAATGGAGTTACTTAGTTCTACCGTCTTGTCAATGTTGGCGATTTCTGTACCAGTATTAGCCGCTGTAGTAGTATTTATAGTGATTTGGTTACTATGGTCAGGAGCAAAAGCTTTGCATCGTAAATTGAGTAAAAGAAATAATACAGAAATACCACCAACTCAAATAGAATAGATATCTCCAGAAAAGACGGAGCAGGGAGCAGGGATAAATAATCAATAGTTTATGTACAATAATTGATTTTAATTTTTATTATTGGATATCTATAATAAAACCAGGAGGTTCTATGGAACTTCTCTATAGGAGTTTGAGAAAAGTTTATATAAATAAATTATATAAACTCTGGAAATAACAATGATGATAAAGTTCTCTAGGAATTGCTTTTGAGCAAAAATTAATCTGAAGTTGACAAATTATTATAAATTTCTAGTCAAACTTATTATTTCAATCTGAATAAAAATGACACAAAAACATATTACCCTCATCACTGGTGCAAGTAGGGGAATAGGTTTCTCTACAGCAGAATACCTGGCCAAGCAAGGACATCTGGTAATTGGCCTAGCACGTCACATTCCAGAAAAACCCTTTCCTGGTCAATTTGTCACAGTTGATTTGAGCGATCGCCATGCCACAACAGAAACTCTGGCTAATTTAACCAACCAGTATGCTTTTGATGGAGTTGTGAATAATGTAGGGATAGTACAGCTACAACCACTAGAAGAGGTGACACTGGATAACTTAGATGCAGTTATTGACTTAAATTTGCGTGTGGCGATACAAACTGTTCAAGCAGTTGTGCCATCAATGAAGGCAAAAAAATGGGGTCGTATTGTTAATATTTCGAGTATTGCTGCTTTGGGAGCGCAAGACCGCACCAGTTATACTATAGCTAAAGCAGGAATGATCGGTTTGGCTCGTACTTGGGCTTTGGAGTTGATATCGAGTGGAATAACTGTTAATACTGTTGCTCCTGGAGGAATAGAAACAGAAATGACTAAACGTATTTGCCCACCTGGCAGTGAAGTTGAAAAGCGATGTATAAGTGGGATACCAATGAGACGTTTTGGTAAACCTTCGGAGGTAGCTGCAACTATTGGTTTTTTCTTTTCTGAAGAGGCAAGTTATATTACTGGGCAAACTCTTTTTGTAGATGGTGGTTGTAGCATTGATGTACATCCTTATTACAAAGGAAGATAAATTATTGATTCCTAATTTGTATCTAATCAATTAGAGATTTAATTAAATATTTAAAGATTCGGTAAAGAAACTCATTTTTTTTTAAAGATTCAGTAAAGAAGCTCTTTTACACTTGACCTGAGAAAAACAGTTATGCCAGTATATTAACAGAGAGGTAACGGTGTATGAAACTTATTTATCAATGTTGTATTTTGTGCAAATAAAAACGATTTTTTAATGAAAGCAATTTGATTGAATTAGATTGTAAAAGGTAAAACCCTATAAAGATAAATCATACACAATATTTAAGTGAATTTGCATTAAAAACTATCCCCATAAGTAGCTAATAGGGAATAGGTTTTGGGCAATTTTTATTTTGATTAAATACTTCGGTTTTTTCTACCTCTCTACTTACAAATTATAGATTGACAAATATTATGAACATCAAAACAATATTACAAAATGCCACCCTCAGCACAGCAGCTCTAGGTTTAATTTTCATGCCACGGACTGCTGCAGCAGCAGACCTAACATTCTACGACACTTTCGGACCTTCAAATTGCTCATTTTTCTGTACTACTCAGGAGTTGTGGAAAATAGATGCTCAAATAGGTGGTAATACGAAGGAACTATCCATCGGCTCCCCAGAAACTGGAGTTATAGCTGCTGACACTGCTGACTGGGTGTGGTCAAATGCTACAATTTTTGACTGGCGCTTACAATGGGATAACATTGACGAAATTGCCACCTTTATCATTTCTGGGGAGAATGGGCAAAGCGAAACCCTGATTTATGACCTTGCAGGGATTTCCCCTGTGAATGGAATGCAGCTTACTACTTTTGTCAGAGAAGAAGATCAAAAGTTGGCTGCAGGTACTAGCATCAACTTAACTCTTAACAGTGTTAATGGGGAGTCACTGGTAGCTCCAGCTAATGCAAATGCAACTAATACAGAGAATGCTGCTGATTCTCAAAACTTATACATTGCTAGCGATGCGTTTATCGACGGTTTTGAGTTGGGGGGTACAGTCAGTTTTGATTGGTCTACATTTAATCCGCAAGAGACAAATGCTAACTCCCGAGCCTTCTTTCAGTTTGAAGCAAACTATGCTGATTTAAACTTCCTGGATAATTATGGGTTAAAAGGAGAAACGGTGAGTACCTCTAACTATACTGCCTATACAGAAGTTCCGGAACCTACAAGTATTCTTGGGTTACTGACTTTGGGTAGTGGCGGTTTACTTACTAAGTTGACATCCTCTAAGAAAAATTTAAAGTAAAAAGAAGACTAGGAGTATTTGGGAGATAAGGAAGCTTTTTCAATTTGAAAAAGCTCTCTAACAGACTGTTAATGAAAGCGGAAAATTTGACTAAAATTAACGTCTTTCTTCCTTGTCCGTTTTGGTCTCCCAAATACCCTCCTGAATGACAACTATTTCCTGAATTAAAAAATAGCCCTACCGAAATTCCCAGAAAAATTCCCAGAAAATATTAATTTACCTGATGGGGAAGTTGTCTTACTTAAACCATCAAATCATTAAAATTTAACTATTCAAACGCACAGGTGAAATTCCAAAGGCAATCAACTGTGGCGGAATATCCCGCAGTACAGGCAACCGCAAAAAAGCAGGAATAGTAAACTGCTGATTTTGATTCAGCGCACGAGCAATAATCCTTTTTTGAGCTAACTCCTGAAACAATTGAATAACTCTAGTTGGAAACTCTCGTTGTCGCTGCACCTCTGCCAAATCCCACAAATGCCAACTTCCACGTTTGAGGGGTTCGCTCAGAATATTTGTGGTAACAACTGCATCTTGAATAGCATAGTTAATACCTACACCACCCACAGGTGACATGACATGAGCAGCATCGCCGATGAGCAGTAAACCTGGTAGATACCACCTAGGAAGGCGACTCGACTCTACAGATAGAAAAGCAATATTAGACCAATCTTCTAGTAGATGAGCACGATCGCTAAATTCTGGCACTAACTCAACCAAAGACTTTCGCAAAAAATCTATACCAGCATTACGCAGATTTGCAAAAGCACCCTTAGAAATCATATAAGCTACTTGCCAGAAATCTGATCGATCGAGCAAGACTATCATCTTACCATTACCGATGCGACCTGATAAACCATCAGTTTCCTCTGGCTTGCGTGGCAAACGAAACCACATCACATCCATTGGTGGAGAAGTTTTAATTGGTTCAAACCCTGCTAATTGACGCATTCGCGAGAAACGACCATCTGCTCCCACTGTTAATAATGCTCTAACTTCGTGCCAACCTCCATGACCGCGATAACGCACCCCACGCACTACTCCATCCTCTTCAATAATTTCCTGGACGTTTGCACCCATGATTAAATTAAAATTGGGATATTGTTGCGCCTCAGTAGCAATAAAATCTAAAAATTTGGCTTGTGGCAAGATAGTAATATAGGGATATGGAGTTTTTAAGCGACTGAAGTTAGTGAGAGTAATGTCTCCAGTGGGAGAATTTAACTTGAGTGTCCGAACTTTGGAATGGGGTAACTCTAGCAAACGGTCAGCTAAACCTATTTGCGCCATTATTTCCATTACGGAAGGATGAATAGTATCTCCTCGAAAATCGCGATCAAAGTCTTGATGTAATTCCAATAAAGTAACTGGGATACCTTGACGTGCTAACAATAATCCCAATACAACTCCTGCTGGACCACCACCAACTATACAACAAGTTGTTTGTTGTACATCAATAATTTCGTGGGTATGATTAGTCATTTTATTTAAGTTTTTCTTTTAATTGATTTAACTGTTCGGCAGTTAGTTTAATTTCTACTTCTAATAACTGCTTGGCATCCTGAAATAAGAGAATATTATTTTCGACAAAGATTTCGGGATTATTCAGTTCGATTCTTTGATATTGAACTTTTGGTAATACAACTCGAATTACCAGTTTTTGTTGAGACTGTGGAAAAATATATAATTCCTGACGAGTATGATGTAGTGCTAATTTTTGCACAGTTGTATTACTTTCTGTGGCAGAATTAGGTTTCTGCCAATAAAGAGTAATGCCACGGATTTCTGGTTGAGAAATGAGAAATATTTCATCAAATCTTTGTGGTTCCCAATCAAGTTCTGAAATATCTCCACTATCAGGAATTAGTCGTTGTCGCCAAGTAACTTCTTTTCCTTCTAGAGCTGCCCACCATTGACGAATAGTATCTAGATTCTTGGGATTTTGTGGATTATTACTGCCGAGTTGCCAAATAGTTTGAAGTTGCATAATTTTGCAGATAATTATTAACTACAAATTAATTACTAAGAGACTGTTTGTCAAATAAGTCGAATCAGAGATGCGTAGTGATTAAAACCTCAAAGCAGTAGTACTTCAAGAGATTTAAATTTGGTAGATACCAGAGGTAGAAAAGTACATTATATTCCCAGATTTTTAACTGACAAATAGTTGTCTTGATTTCTTCCTCCCTATACTCTATTGGCTATTCCCTGTTTCCTATATCCTTTTTATATTTCCTTGACAAACAGTCTCTAATATAATACAGCATTTCTCACTAACCGTGAGGTACGCTTGTCTTTTTTCTTTCCTGTTTCCTATTCCCTCAAACTGATAATTTTTTATACCATTTTAAAAAAAGGCAGTTACATCTGATTTTTTGATTTCTTCCTACAATAAAAAAATGGAAACCCCATGAATTCTATAAATTCAACCTTTTTTTCTCTTTTTTATCATGTTTTTTTTCCTGTTACCTGTTCCCTATTCCCTGTTCCCTGTGTTGTGACTGTAGCAATATTTTATGGAATTGGTATTACTTTAGTAATGTGGGAATTGCTAAAGATACTACCTGGTCATTCCTTGGCCATGGCAAATTTTAAAATTTTCTATTATAATATTACTTAATGGTAAATGGGGGGGGAGAAAATTGGAATCATAATGCTCAAAAATACTCACCAACTATTTACCAGTTTCTCAGGTAAGTCTCAGATTTTTCAAAGACTATCTTAATATCAATTGTAGATACTTTGTAAGTGAAGATTGAAATTAATTAATTGGAGTATAAAAATCATGAAAAACATCAACAAAAAATTAGCTTTAGCTACTGCAATGACTGGTGTATTAGCTGTTGGTATCGCTACTCTAGGTAGTAATCAGGAAGCTCTTGCTGGAAAAGAAGGTATGGAAAAATGTGCTGGTGTTGTTAAAGCTGGCATGAATGATTGCGGTGCTAATGGCCATACCTGTGCAGGTATGGCTAAGAAAGACTCAGATCCTAACGAGTGGATCTATGTTCCTGAAGGTACTTGTGAGAAAATTGTTGGTGCAAGAATCTATGTTCCAGAATCTTAATATATATTAGCTAAAAAGTTAAGTGATTATTGCCAGGTATTTTTGAATAAATTCATGGTTTAAAGATAATGAGAATAGAATAGAGAAGGGGATAATTTTATCTAATAATACATAGACCCCTTTTCCTCTATTTATTTCCCTTCAATTAAATCAACTGAAAACTTAAGAATGCCATATTTTTTTCATAAAAATAGTTTATGACAACCGATTTACAATCTAAAAAATTAGAACTTGATATTAGTCCGAAGTTGCAAATAAACCGAGATTTATCCTACATTCAATCAGCATCAATTAAAGGTGCAGGAATTGCTTTACGTTCCCTCCATTATCAATATATACTTACTCAAAAACCTAAAGTAAATTGGTTTGAAGTTTTATCAGATAACTATTTTTGTGCAGGTGGTTTGCCACTGTTTCATTTAGAAAAAATTCGTCAAGATTATCCAGTTACTCTACACGGAGTAGGAATGTCTCTCGGGTCAACAGATCCATTAGATTTAGATTATTTAACTCGCTTAAAAAATTTAGCAGCAAAAGTTGAACCAGATTTAATTTCCGACCATTTATCTTGGATATCTGTTAATGGTCACTATCTTAACGATTTAATTCCTCTTGTTTATACAGAAGAGGTAATGGATTTTGTGGCAGCCCGAATTCTGCAAGTACAGGAATTTTTAGGAAGGCAAATTTTGATTGAAAATCCCTCCCCATACTTAAGTTTTACAGATTCAACTATGTCAGAATGGGAGTTTATTGAGGGATTAGTTAAAAAAGCAGACTGTTACTTACTTTTGGATGTAAATAATCTTTATGTTAATGCCATAAATAATGGAATTGACCCTCTAAAATATCTAGATGGTATCCCAAAAACAAGAGTTAAACAAATTCATTTAGCAGGTTACGAAGAAAAAGAAAATTATTTATTAGATACCCACGGTTATCCCGTACATCCTCCAGTCTGGGAATTATATCAAGAAGCATTAACAAGATTTGGTGCTGTACCAACTTTAATAGAATGGGATACTGATATTCCCAGTTTTGAAGTATTAATGGCAGAAGCAAATAAAGCTGAAAAATTATTAGAAAATGTAAGGTAATGGAAGCGATCGCTCTACAAAACTTATTTCTGCGAGCTGTGTGGGAAAGAGACACTATTAGCATAGAAGAATTAAGCAAACATATTAAAGCACCGAATAATTTAGCACCTGCGGAAAGTTTAGCAATTTACCGAAATAATGTTGTTGGTAATTTGAGTAATACATTAACCTCAATTTATCCTATTTGCTGCCAGTTAGTCGGTGAAAAGTTTTTTAATGCAACTGCATTAAAATTTATTAATCAGTTTCCTTGTTTATCACCAGATTTAGGAGATTATGGAGAACAATTTTCAGATTTTCTTGCTAATTTTGAACCTGTAAAAAATTTACCCTATTTACCAGATGTAGCACGTTTAGAATGGCATTGGCATCGCGTTTTTTGTGGTGAAGATACAAAGGGTTTGGATTTCCAAGCTTTGGGTGAAATTCCTCAAGAAAGATGGGGGGAGTTGATTTTTTATTTACCAAAAAATAGTGTACTTTTAGAGTCTGTTTATCCTATCCATCGAATTTGGCAAGTTAATCAACCTGATTATCAAGGCGATGAGATAGTAAGTTTAGATGAAGGTGGGGTAAAAATATTTTTATGGCGACAAAATTATGATATGCGAATTGATTTACCTAATGATGAGGAGTGGGAATTATTAACTGCTTTTCAAGGAAATTATCCATTTGAAAGTATATGTGAAAAACTTGTCGATGTTGAGCCTCAAGTAGATGTTGGTTCCTTACTCCCATTGTTTGTTCAACGAGGTTGGATTACTGATTTTTCTATTGATAATATTTAAGCATTCAGCAGTTAGCTACCAGCTATCAGCTTTTAGTTATTAACTCCCAGAGAAGTAGCAAGTAGTCTTTTCAGCAGAATTCAAAATTATGGATGAAATTAGTAAACTAGCTAACTTTAGTAACTTATTATATTCATGCATCTGAATACTGAGTGCTTACGATAATATTGACTAAGTAGGTATGTGTAATTATAGCGATTTTAACTTGATGAATATTAATATGTAAAAAGGAGTAGAATTTCACCTGATTTTTTAAGAAGAAATAAATTGTCAATTATTAAGTAGTTTAATGCAGATATTAGTATCTAATAAATAGCTCACAATAAAGGTTCTCTTTCCTGATATTCTGGTTGAGGTCAAGGTTCATCTTCCCAACCTCTTATAACCTCTTCAAAAAATCCCCGTTGCCATCCTTCATCTTTCGGCTTAATTTCCCCCTCAAGTTCTAAAGCTTTCTCTAAGCGTTGATATCACGGAATTTTTTTATGAAGTTTGTGGCAATATCTGGTGATTTTACCCACAACTAAAGCTATCAGTATAAAGACTGTTGTATGAATTTGCCTCTTGGCAAATATCCAGATTTTCAGATTGAGAAAATATAGTGGCAAAAGTCAAAAGTAATCTATGACTGAGTTTAATCATTTAACAATCTCCTATTCTAATGCTTCAATTGCTATAATACTAAGCTATCGCTCACTTTGATAATCATAAATAGGTAAAAAATTGAAAAGTAGGGACGTTCCATGAAACATCCCTACGGGGTTGACTGTTCGCTGTAAAATTAATACCTCTTCCCCAACCCCTCTCCTGGGAGGAGAGGGGAGAAGGAATATTCTTCTCCTTCTCTTGTAGAAAAGGGGGTGGCGGCGTTAGGTTATACTAAAACGTTCCGTTACGACGGATTGCTAAATCTCTTTCCGAGTATAAATTTCAGCCGTATAATACACCCTACAAGTTTTGCTCCTGACTCCTGACTCCTGACTCCTTCTTCAGTAATAATTCTGTATCGCCTTCACCTCTAACGCTTCCGACTTCAACGCTCGGATCGCTGCTGCCGTCGCTTTCGCCCCCGCAATAGTCGTAATTAAGGGTATTTTATAATCCAATGCACTCCTTCGAATTTTAATTCCATCTGCACGGGCTTCCTCTCCAGAAGGAGTTATAATAATTAACTGAATGATTCCATTTTTAATTCCATCCAAAACATTAGGTCGCCCTTCATGCAACTTCAGCGTTAAACCCACATCTAAACCATGCAAACACAATACCTTCCGAGTTCCTTCAGTTGCCACCACTTTCAAACCTAAGTCAATTAAATCTTTAACCACAGGTACAACGGCTTCCTTATGACGATCGCTCATCGACACAAATACTGTTCCCTCTAAAGGTAATTTTTGCCCTGCGGATAACTGTGCTTTAGCAAAAGCTTTACCAAATTCAACATCAATACCCATTGCCTCACCAGTCGAGCGCATTTCAGGTCCTAATAAAGTATCTGTACCAGGGAATTTAGCAAATGGTAACACTGCCTCTTTCACAGAAACATGAGCGGGTATCTGTTCCTCTACAAAACCCAATTCTTCTAATTTTTTCCCAGACATGACTCGCGATGCCATTTTTGCCAAGGGTGTTCCTATTGCCTTAGACACAAAAGGTACTGTTCGCGATGCGCGGGGGTTTGCTTCCAAAATATAGACTGTTTCCCCTTGTACTGCAAACTGAATATTCATTAACCCGATAACATTCAACGCTTTTGCTAGAGCAACAGTCCATTGGCGAATTGTTTCCACCGCAGCAGGAGCTAAAGTTTGATAAGGAATGGAACAAGCAGAGTCTCCAGAGTGAATACCTGCCTCCTCAATATGTTCCATGATGCCACCGATAACTACCTGGCCTGTCGCATCAGCAATAGCATCCACATCTACCTCAATAGCATTTACCAAGAATTTGTCAATTAAAATTGGATGGTCGGGTTCCACCTGTACCGCAAAGGTCATATAACGTTCCAACTCTTGGTCAGAATAAACAATTTCCATTGCTCGACCTCCCAAAACATAGGAAGGTCGTACCACTACTGGATAACCAATTTTCTGCGCTACTGCTAAAGCATCCTCAAAACTACGAGCAAGACCGTTTGCTGCTTGACGAATATCTAAATCTCGTAAAATCTTCTCAAACCTTTCCCTGTCTTCAGCAGTATCAATAGAGTCTGGAGAAGTTCCCCATATTTTGGTTTGACTCTCTCCTTCCTCTAAATATTTTTGCAGGGGAACAGCTAATTTTAGAGGTGTTTGTCCGCCAAACTGAACAATAATTCCTTCCGGGCTTTCTGCCTCAATAATATTCAGTACATCCTCTTTAGTCAAAGGTTCAAAATAGAGGCGATCGCTTGTATCATAGTCAGTCGATACAGTTTCTGGGTTGGAGTTAACCATTATTGTTTCAAACCCATCCTCTCCCAAAGCATAACTAGCATGACAGCAACAATAGTCAAATTCTATTCCCTGACCGATGCGGTTTGGTCCCCCTCCAAGAATCATTACTTTGCGTTTTTCAGAGGGTAAAATTTCTGAGTCTTCTTCATAAGTAGAATAATAGTAAGGTGTCAGTGCCTCAAATTCTGCTGCACAAGTATCCACCGTTTTATAAGCAGGTTTAACTCCCAAACTCAACCGATAACTTCTAACTTCATCTTCATTAGTCTTACTGCAATAAGCAATTTGGCGATCGCTAAAACCTTGACGTTTAATATCCCACATCTGCTCTTTTGTCAATTCATTCAGCGAAGTGCGTTTAATCAATTTTTCTGTCTCTACTAACTCCTGCAGTTTATCCAGAAACCAAATATCTATTCCAGTCAACTCATACACTTCTTCTACAGTCATTCCCAGTAATAAAGCATGACGGACTGTAAACATTCTCTCTGGGTTAGGCGTGCGTAACCCCGCTCTTACCTGTTCTAAACTGGGTACTTTTTCCCAGCGATCGCCACCAAAACCACCTCTACCTGTTTCTAGTGAACGCAAAGCTTTCTGGAACGACTCCTGAAATGTGCGACCTATTGCCATTGCCTCGCCAACCGACTTCATCTGGGTAGTTAATACTGATTGGGAACCAGGAAATTTCTCAAAGGCAAACCTGGGAATTTTCGTAACTACATAATCAATAGTAGGTTCAAAACTCGCAGGCGTCTTTTTCGTAATATCATTCGGAATTTCATCCAGACTATAACCAACTGCCAACTTTGCTGCCATTTTCGCGATGGGAAAACCAGTTGCTTTTGACGCCAAAGCAGAAGAGCGACTAACCCGTGGGTTCATCTCAATTACAATAACATCCCCATTCACCGGGTTCACCGCAAACTGAATATTTGACCCCCCAGTTTCCACACCTATTTCCCGAATAATTTTAATCGAAGCATCCCGCAGTCGCTGATATTCCTTATCCGTCAACGTTTGCGCCGGAGCAACAGTAATAGAGTCTCCTGTATGTACCCCCATCGGGTCAATATTTTCAATTGAGCAAATAATCACCACATTATCTGCTAAATCTCGCATTACTTCCAGTTCGTATTCCTTCCAACCAATTAGGGATTTTTCCACCAAAATTTGAGACACCGGACTAGCATCTATGCCCGCTTGTGCCATAACCTCATATTCTTCTTGGTTATAGGCAATACCGCCACCAGTCCCCCCTAAAGTAAAAGCAGGACGGATAATTAGAGGATATGTTCCTATTTGTTGAGCGATCGCCTTGGCCTCTTCCCAATTACTAGCAATACCAGATGGACAAACTTCGATACCTATCCGGCCCATTGCTTCCTTAAACAATTGACGGTCTTCAGCCATTTCAATCGCTGGTAATTTTGCCCCGATTAAATCAACGCCATATTTGGCTAAAGTTCCATTTTTTGCCAGAGAAACTGCTATATTCAAAGCAGTCTGACCGCCCATTGTTGGTAATAGGGCATCCGGTCTTTCTTTAGCAATAACTTTTTCTACAAGTTCTGGAGTTAGAGGTTCAATATAGGTACGTTCGGCAATTTCTGGATCTGTCATAATTGTGGCAGGATTAGAATTTACCAACACTACCTCGAATCCTTCTTCCCTAAGAGCTTTACAAGCTTGTGTTCCACTATAATCAAATTCACAGGCTTGGCCAATTACAATCGGACCAGAACCAACCAGTAGGATTTTACGTATATCTTGGCGTCGCGGCATAGACTTATTTTTACTTCAGAATTAAGACTTAATCCAAAGTATTTTAATAGTTGGTATAGTAGTTGTGTGACTATATACAGACCAATTTTATATTTGATTGTTATACCCATTCGGGTATCAATCGTCACTCAGAATACCAGATTATTTTAAATTTTGAAGAGCTAAATTAAAGAAATGGATAATCCAGAAATTTTAATATTATGTGTAGTGGGTATTCTTTCGATTTTTGCTGGAATCTTTGATTGGGGCTGGTGGATGAACTCTAGTAAAGCCAGATTTTTTGTAGGTTGATTTGGTAGAGAGAGCGCGCGGTTATTTTATGTGATACTAGGACTATTTTTTATGATACTGCCATTTTTTATATTATATAAATAATTAGTTATAGAGCATTGCTGATTGGATAATAATATTCAATCTTTAATAAAATCTATAACCAAAGACTCAGAAATGCTGATTATTCTATAGGAAGTTGCACATTACGTTTGTTGATAAAATTAATTTGATTCTTAAACTTTATTTAGATATGCAATATGCCCAGAAATCCTGATGAATTTGCTATACACCTATTACTAGAAGGTGGCGCTCGTGAAGAAGTACGTTTTCCTACTCTTAAAGATTTTCAAACCTGGTACAGTGGCGTTGTAGTTCCAAAGCATGACTCTCAAGAGTTTGTGAATGTACCTATTAAGACTATTCAAGGAGAATATATGGTGGTTCGCCCTTCAGCTATAATTGCCATTAGAGTTGAACCTATATTTAATTCTAGTGTGGAAAGATTTTAAATGAACTCTCAGGTCATAGGTATTGATATAGGGGGAACAGCAATTAAACTGGGATGTTTTGGTATGGATGGAGTATGTCATCAATCTTTGACTATACCAACTCCTAAACCTGCTACTCCAAAAGCAGTTATTGATGTAATAGAACAGACAATATCTATTCTGAGAAAAGAACAGGCAGACAACTTAGGAGCCATTCAAGGAATAGGTATTGGAGTACCAGGTCCTGTTGATGGTGAAGGTAGAATATCTAGGATCGCAATAAACTTGGCTGATTGGCAAGAGGTTCCTCTAGCCGAATTGTTGGAGAAAAAAACTGGTTTACCAATAGTTATAGCTAATGATGCTAATTGTGCTGGCTTAGGAGAATCTTGGCTAGGGGCAGGTAGTCAGTTTAAAAATATGATTATGCTTACCCTGGGTACCGGTGTTGGAGGAGCGATTATTTTGGATGGCCAATTATTCGTGGGTCATCAAGGTACGGCTGGAGAGTTGGGGTTAATTACTTTAAATCCTGATGGACCTGATTGTAATAGTGGTAATAATGGATCTTTAGAACAATATGTTTCTGTTCAAGCGGTTCGCCGAGATACAGGAAAAGAACCTTTAGAATTAGCCAATTTAGCTTTAGCTGGGGATAAGTTTGCCCTAGAATTTTGGCAAAACTACGGACGAATTTTAGGAGCAGGGTTAACAAGTTTGATTTATATCTTAACTCCAGAAGCAATAATTATTGGTGGTGGAATTAGTGCTGCATCAGAACTTTTTTTGCCTGTAACTAAGGTGGAAATTGAACGACGAGTTCTTTTTAGTTCTTATTTAAACCTACAATTATTAACTGCCAAATTAGGTAATGAAGCTGGTATTGTGGGAGCTGCTAAATTAGCTTTGACTAAATTTTTAGATAAATAATTTGAGAGTTGTTAGGTAAGCATTTAGCTATTAGAATTAGAATTTAACATTTTCTCTGAAATTTTCTCACACAGTATTGAATCAGAGCATGAGGGTTAGGGGGTAGGGAATAGAAATAATTTTAAGGGATTTGTAGTCAGATAATTTTATCTTAATCTCTTAATAATAATTCTTTTAACAAAGGCAATTATAAATTTTGCTACGCAACATGAAAGGTGGTAGTATTGGGGAATCTAATAGACTGATAGATGACAGATGAATGTTTAGGTTTTGGGAAAAAGATAATAAGAAATAGGGTATGCTTAATTATAACTAAGTTAGGTGTATTTAATATCAAGTATATTACTATCAAATTCTATCATGGAAAAGAATACCCAGTTACTTTATTGATAAATTCCGAAACTTTTTTATAAGCTTCTGGGTCACTATTAGGGTTAATAATAATATCTTTTGTACTATCTGGTAACCAGAAAGTTATTCGACCATTAGGTTCCCAAGCAAATGTAGTAATACAACTCAAATTTATCAACCATTCATGGCGGTCATAAATAATTTTTACCCAGAATTTATTATGAATTTCATACCCTATTTCTATATTTTTTTTAATATATTCTAGAACTAACTGATAGTCATGTTCGGAATTTTGCTGATTTAATATGATTGGCTGACTGCTATTTGGCAACCAAAAAGTTATCCGCTTATTTTGCTGACAAGAAAAAGCAGTAATACTGTCAAGGTCGATCAAGTATATACTTCTTTCATAATTTATTTTAATCCAGTAGGCCACAGGACCCCCTAAAATCTTTGATTTCTTGCATTTCCCCACATCCTGCAAGTTACCCTAAAAGTCTTATAAACATTATTTATTTAACCTTGATATTGTCAGTCAGTATCTAATCAAAAAGATTTCTTATTTAACAAAATGTTAGCAGAAGTCACTACCTAAAATCTTATCAAGAAAGCAAGATTTTAGGGGGAAATAAATGTCAAGTATTGAATTAACTGTAGTCATACCTCCTTTATTTCTGTAGTTAGGTATTCTCGGTCTGTATTTGATCTTTTCTTATTTATAGAGTTTAAAGAGACCATAATAATAGTTAAATGATTTAGGTACAATTCTGAGTTTTTTTATGCTGCAAGTTGAGATGTAAAACTTTTTCGTTTTTATCCCCCGATTAAAACACTGAGACTTTCAACGGAGGCTTTTCCTAAATAAATATTAGTCTGATTCAGGCTCTAAAACTCGATCAAAACAATCAATAAATATGCTGAAAAAGACATTTAACCAAATATTTATAGTTGTTATAACTAAGATATATAACCTGTGCTAACTACATTCTCTTGGGTAGCTTCAGCATTATTTACAGATAAATCATCACAATTTTCTTGTTGACTAGCTGCTAGGAAAAAGCGATGAAAGAGAGGGTGGGGACTGCTAGGTCGAGATTGAAATTCTGGATGAAATTGAGTAGCAATAAAGAAAGGATGAGTAGGAAGTTCAATAATTTCTACTAGCCTACCATCAGGAGATGTTCCACTTACAACATATCCTGTTTCTAAGAACAAGTTCCGGTAAGCATTATTAAATTCATATCGATGTCTATGGCGTTCATAAATTACTTCTTGTTGATAAGTTTTAAATGCTAATGTATCCCCTTGAAGACGGCAAGGATAAAGTCCCAGTCGCATAGTGCCACCCAAGTCTACTACATCTTGTTGTTCTGGCAATAAATTAATCACTGGATTTGGTGTTTGAGGGTCAAATTCGGCACTATGGGCAGCATCCAATTCTGCTATGTTGCGTGCCCACTCAATTACTGCACATTGCATTCCTAGACATAACCCCAAAAAAGGAATTTTATTTAGTCTGGCATATTGAACTGTAGCTATTTTCCCATCAATACCTCTCACACCAAACCCACCTGGCACAATAATTCCATTAGCATTTTCTAGATAGGTCTTGGCTCCCTTGGCCTCTACATCTTCAGCATTGACCCAATGCAGATTTAAGTCCACACCAACAGCGATGGCTGCATGACGCAATGCTTCTACCACTGATAGATAAGCATCACTGAGTTGAATATATTTACCTACTATGGCAATTTCTATAGTAATAGCAGTAGATGAGTTGCCCTGGTTCGTTTGTATTTCTTCTTTGTCTCTATGGTAAAGACGATTGACCAAAGTTTGCCACTGGTTAAGATTTGGTTGGCGTTGCTCCATTCTTAATAATTCTAGAGCTTGGACTGCTAATCCTTCTGTTTCTAACATTAGAGGAACTTCATAGATACTTTGGGCATCTTGAGATGTAACTACAGATTCTACAGGTACATCACAGAACTCGGACATTTTTTCCTTTAAGCTTTGACTAAGTTGGCGATCGCATCGACAGACCAAAATATCTGGCTGAATACCAATGGAGCGTAATTCTTTAACAGAATGTTGAGTGGGCTTAGTTTTCATCTCCCCTGCAGAAGCAATCCAGGGGACCAGTGTTACATGGACATACAAAACGTTATTTCGTCCCACATCTTTACGAAATTGACGAATTGCTTCTAAAAATGGTTGAGATTCGATATCTCCTACTGTCCCCCCTATTTCTGTAATTACTACATCTGGATTGGCATTTCTAGCAACCCTATGTATTCTTTCTTTTATTTCGTTGGTAATATGGGGGATAACTTGAACTGTTCCCCCTTGATAGTCCCCTCGTCTTTCTTTATTAATTACTGCCTGATAGATTGAACCTTGAGTAACACTGTTGAGGCGAGACATTGAGGTATCTGTAAATCGTTCATAGTGACCTAAGTCTAGGTCTGTTTCTGCCCCATCTTCTGTGACAAACACTTCTCCATGTTGGAAAGGACTCATAGTCCCTGGATCTACATTGATATAAGGATCTAGTTTGAGAATGGAGACGGAATAATCCCGTGATTTAAGCAAACGACCTAAGCTTGCTGCTACAATTCCTTTACCAATACTAGATACTACTCCACCAGTTATGAATACAAATTTAGTCATAGGTTTTTTTTAGAAGGATAGAAGGAAGTTGTAAACTGTAGATTAGTCTCACTAACTTATACTAGCCATGCTTTTGGTATACCCTGCTGTTGGGCATAGCAAAGGGAATATTGGACTAGACTCATCTATATTACATTTTTTCTATCTCATATCTTTTTTAGGGAATTATCAAGAATTTACTAATCTCTAGCTTTGGCAAAAGTACCATATACAGTAATTAAAAACTATAGCGCTACAGTTAACCTAACTATTATCCCTTTCTATCTCATATCTATCTTAGGGGGTCGTTGCATAATCTAGATAATTATGAATATTTACACTACTTGTTCTCATTCCTGTTGATTAGAATTACTTCCCATCCCTAAAAAATCAAATCAGAGCCGCTAATTTCAGCAAAAGTATCCTAATATACTAATTAGGACTGGTCGATTAACTCTTAAAGTGTTTACAGATCAAGCCTTGAGCCTTTATCTAGCCAAAAGACACAAGCTTTTCAGTCCCTAGAGCTGCCAAAATTGATAATTTTAGCAGATAAAGGCACAAAAATCAAGGGATAATTGCTCCTCCTACCACCTCCATAATTTCCATTTATCCTGATTTATAACTTCTACCCTCACTCATAAAACTCTTTCAGCAAAACTTAATTAAAAACTATAGTGCTATATTTAATCTAAGTTTTATCCTTTTCTATATAAATATCTAGTCTTTAACAGTGTAAATTATAGTTGATAATTAATCAATTCTATTTAAAGCCTCTCCTAATAATTGATAATTAGATAGAATTTCCATTATCCATTGTTAAAGAGGTAATTATTCATTATCGATTAATGAAATAAATAATAATTATTGGCAAGATAAATTATCATAATCTAATAACTAAAAACTATAGCGCTATAGTTAATCTAACTTTTATTCCACTAAAATCTATAAACGCGAAACAAACTATCTTCAGTGGTGCTGATCGTAAGTCGAGTTAAAAATTTAAGATTTAATTTTTGCTAACTAAAATTTAGCCTTGATAGTGAAAGAGTAATCTCCACCAGGTTCTAGTTGATAATCCCACTTTTCTAAAAACCTACCTAGAGGCTCTTGAATTAGGGCGCGGCCTTGAGAAGGTTGAATATAGAGAGTTTTTCCCTGTCTAAAACGCCATTTAAAGTACCAACCAAAAGCACCAGCACTAACCTCTCCTTCGATAGTGCCTTTTTGCCAAGAGTGGCGAGTTACTCTGACATAAGCAGTAGTTTGTGGTAAACCCTTAGAACTCATTAATAGTTATCAAGTCAATCTTTCAATCACTCAAAAATTATTTCTACTGGACTGACACAGCTAAACTCTGTGCATTAGGGCGGATTTATTTGATTCAATATTATCTATTAATATGTATTAATTTGAACTGGAACCAGCTATTACTATTTCAACATTTGAGTTGTGTCACTGAACTACAAATCTTGATAGAAAACCTTGAAAATACTTTTTGAATATTTAATTAATCTTCTGATAGCATAATAGTCCTACTGTTATAGAGACTCATCGCTTTTTCGATTCCTTGTTTGAGAGAAAGTTCTACTGCATCTACAACCAGTTCCAACACTTGAGTCATTAATTTATTTTCTGTGGGGCTAAACTTTCCTAAAACATGACTAATAGTTTTTGGGTCTCCACTTTCAGCAGTAACATTTTTTGGCTTACCAATACCTATTCGCAAACGAGGAAAATCTTGGGTTCCCAAATGAGCGATCGCCGACTTAATTCCGTTATGGCCACCTGCTGAACCTGACAAACGTAGTCGTAGTCGCCCTATGGGTAAATCCATATCATCATATATTATCAGGACAGAAGAAGGTGGTAGTTTATACCAATCTACCACTGCACGAATTGCTTGTCCCGACCTATTCATATAAGTTAAGGGCTTCAACAAGTAATTTTTTTCAGCTTTTATGCTTCTGCCTTCTCCAAATTCTGCTTTAAATTTACGATTTTCTGATAAAGGAATTTGCCATATATTAGCTAGATTATCAACTGCAGCAAATCCTATATTATGTCGAGTTTGATTATATTTTGGTTCTGGGTTTCCTAAACCTACAATTAATTTAGGAATAACTAATTTTTGCCCAGGCGCAACCTCTTTCATTCACTTAAAATTAAAAATTCTATCCCAACAGTATAATAATCTTTTAGATTGGCTCAGGTGATTTTTTTCTACTTTTGCAAATTAGCTTTTCTGGGATATATCTGTGGGAGAAGAAATATTTACGACTTCCTTGGGTTCTGATTCAGGTTGATATTTACTTGGTTGAGGTACTTCTTCTAACTGTTTTGCTTCCCGTTTAAATTCATTTTCAAACTCTTTAGCTCCTGCCTTAAAACTATTGAGAGCCTGTCCTAAACTACGACCAATTTCTGGCAGTTTCTTCGGACCAAATATTAAAAGAGCTACTACCAGAATAACAATCATTTCTGGGAGACCAATGCCAAATATATTCATCTTGTTTTACTCCTAAAAATTTACTTGCAGTTGGCATAAAATTGATAGCTAGGGCTGAAGAAATTCAAGTTAACTAAATTTCTTAGCCCCACTACCTAAATTTAATTTATTTAGTTAGACTTGCCCAGTCAACATCTACATTCTCTAACAACAAGGAAGAGTTGTAGATTTGTAAAATAATCAACAAGAAGACAAAGAATAAGCCCATAAAAACGGCCATTAATGGTGTAGTTCCCCAACCGGGAGATACTTTACCATACTCTGAGTTTAAGGGTTTGAGGATGTCTCCTAATCCAGTTTTTTGTGACATAATTTTCGATGTAATCTATTTTCAGCAGAAAATTTTAATGTTTTGTAATATTGTATATGTATAACACTCATAATTTTAATGAATTATATGGAACCTGCAACAGTTCTTAGTATTTCGATAGCTGTAATGGTTGTGGCCATTACAGGTTTCTCTGTTTATACAGCCTTTGGACCTCCCTCAAAGGAATTGGCCGATCCTTTTGATGACCATGAAGATTAAGGGTTAATGGCTATAGAAGGTAAGCTGTCACAGATATACGGATATATTGTAGATAGCTGACCTAACTTTGGTAGATACAGGTGTCGCGATTACTGGCACAGAAATTATCAAATTCTTCAACCATATTGACAGCAAGAATTTAACTTCTGACTGCTTCTATGGCTGACCTAACTTGAAAGATGTCCCTAAGAGGTATCGCTTGATAGAGCTGGGATTACAGAGACTTAATTCAAGAACAGAAAATAAGAGCTAATTCAGCTAAAGGGTAAATTAGTAAGGTTGTCGATATTATATGTTTGATCTGGGGAGTTGCAGTTATAGGTAATTGTCACAGCACATTGACAGAACAATTGGGATTCAAGCCTCCCACTTTTAGGGCAACTTTTTATATAATTTTTTACTTACAGCATTCGGTATTGACAATACTCACCTTAAATTCCAATTATAGCAAGACTTTTGAGAATTTATATCATGCATCCCCGCTTCAGCATCAGATGAAACTTCAACCCTCTGAGAACCATTTACTTGGTATTAATCCTCGTACCTGTTTCTTGTATTCTGGGGAATATCTGCGCTAAGATAAAGATTTGCTTCTTGCCGAGGAACTACCTCTGACAAAAGAGTTTTGCTAAAGTAAATTGTGTCACCGAGCCAAACCCTAACAACTCAAGCAGACGAGTATGTTAACAAAAAGCAGTTAAGATGATTTTTTAAACACTTTATAGTTTTAGTTTAATGGGCAACATATTTGGACATTTGTTTCGGGTAACAACCTTCGGTGAATCCCACGGAGGAGGAGTAGGAGTTATAATTGATGGTTGCCCACCAAAGCTAGAAATAGATGTCAAAGAAATTCAATATGAGTTAGACCGTAGACGTCCAGGACAAAGCAAGATTACCACACCCCGTAAAGAAACTGATACTTGTGAAATACTGTCTGGGGTATTTGAAGGTCAAACCTTGGGTACACCAATTATGATTTTGGTGAGAAATAAGGATGCTCGTCCCCAGGATTATCAGGAGATGTCTATTAAATATCGTCCATCTCATGCTGATGCAACTTATGATGCTAAATATGGTATTAGAAATTGGCAAGGTGGGGGGCGATCTTCGGCCAGAGAGACAATTGGACGAGTGGCTGCAGGGGCGATCGCTAAAAAAATTCTGCAACAATATTCTGGTGTGGAAATTGTGGGGTATGTGAAGCGGATCAAGAATTTAGAGGCTATTGTAGATCCAAAAACAGTAACTATAGAACAGGTAGAAGGTAATATTGTTCGTTGTCCAGATACTGAATGTGCAGAAAGAATGATTGAATTAGTGGAAAAAATCCGGGATGTGGGAGATTCTGTGGGAGGTGTGGTAGAATGTACTGCCCGGAATGTGCCAAAAGCTTTGGGTTCTCCAGTATTTGATAAACTAGAGGCAGATTTAGCTAAAGGTGTAATGTCCTTGCCAGCGAGCAAAGGATTTGAAATTGGTTCTGGTTTTGCAGGTACTACTCTGACAGGTAGCGAGCATAATGATGAATTTTATACAGATGAACAAGGTGAGATTCGCACCGTGACCAACCGTTCTGGAGGGATACAGGGTGGTATATCTAACGGAGAAAATATTGTATTGCGGGCTGCATTTAAACCAACTGCAACAATAAGGAAAGAGCAGCGGACTGTTAGTCGTGAAGGTGAGGAGACATTTCTCGCGGCCAAAGGAAGACATGACCCTTGTGTTTTACCTAGAGCTGTGCCTATGGTAGAAGCAATGGTGGCTATAGTTCTATGTGACCACTTATTACGTCATCATGGACAATGTAAGAGCTTAAGGTAAGAAAATTTGTATGGAAACTAAACCTTCTTCTGTAGTGCTAACCCAAGATAATATTGATTATGCTAAGTTATCTGAAAATCTAGGGGATTTTGTAGTTAAGTTCTGGGGAGTGCGAGGTAGTGTTCCGACTCCTGGAAAAGATACTGTTAGATATGGTGGAAATACTTCCTGCATAGAAATGCAAATCGCTGATAAGCGTTTGATATTTGATGGAGGTACTGGGATGCGAGAACTAGGAAAAGAATTAATGCAAGAAACTCCAGTAGAGGCTTATATATTTTTCACTCATTATCATTGGGATCATATTCAAGGTTTTCCATTGTTTACTCCTGCTTTTACTAAAGGAAATTGTTTTCATATCTATGGAGCAATTCCTCCAGAAGGGGAGTCAATGAAACAGCATTTTATAGATAGAGTATTACATTATAACTCTCCTGTGCCACTCAAAGGTATGCAGGCAGACTTGCGATTTTATGAACTCCAGCATGGGCAAAAAATGATGCTTCATGGTATAGAGATTGAGACTGGTTCCCTAAATCATCCTAATACGGCAATGGGATACAGGGTGACATGGAATGGAAGGAGTGTGGTTTATTGTTCTGATACGGAGCATTTTCCTGATGGTTTGGATGAAAGTGTGGTTAATTTGGCACGGAATGCTGATGTACTAATCTATGATGCTATGTACACTGATGATGAGTATCATAATCCCCAGTCCTCAAAAGTTGGTTGGGGACATTCGACTTGGCAGGAAGCAATTAAGGTTGCTGAAGCTGCTGGGGTGAAGCGAGTGGTAATTTTTCACCATGAACCAACTCATAGTGATGATTTTTTGGATCGGATGGCAGAAAAAGTAAAATCAGCTTTTCCTCTGGCAGTTATGGCCAGAGAAGGTTTAGTTCTGCCAGTAGGGATTTAATATTGGAAATTAGTTTAGTACAGACTTAGTAATAACTGTTTACGATATTCTTTACTTACAGGATGGTCATCTCCTAAGATGTTAAATATCGCTAATATTGCTTTGCGTGCGCCGTCATCTTTATATTTACGATTCTTGCTGACTATATCTAAAAATAATTTCAGCCCTTGTTCATAGTTATCTGATAATGTCAAGCTACAGGCTTTTGCATAAGTTTGATCTATTTCACTTTCACCTGGATTTTCTGATTCCTGTTTAAAGTGAATTAATGCTTTTACTGCCTGTACTTGGGGATAAAATTCCCGGTTATTCTCCCCAATAGTTTCAATCAGCTTTTCTGCTTCTTTTAACTGATTTAATCTTACTAGAAACTTAGCAGCTTCTATGATGATAGTAACATTATTAGGATATTTGTGAAAGAGCCGATCTAAAAGATTTTTTGCTTGTTCAAATTGACCAGATTTTGTTAGATTTTGTAGTTCTTCTATATCTGTTTCTAGTTCTGAGTGAAGATTAAGTTCTCCTAGAAAATTTCGTAGTTTTGGTTCTGAGAGAACTCCGACAAAACCTGGTTTAACTTCTCCTTGAGTTACAACTCTTACATCTGGTACTCCTTCTATACCATAAGTTTGAGCTAAGTCTGGACTCTGATCGACATCAACTTTGGCTAGGATAAAGTCATATTCTTGAACCAACTTTTCTAAGATTGGTTTTAGCATTTTACAAGGACCACACCAAGTAGCGTAGAAGTCTACTAAAACTGGTTTTTTGTAGGAATTTTTTAAGACTTCGGTAGCAAAGTTTGTATTGTCAGCTTCTATAGAGATGCCCATTGAATTCTTAGAATTAGAATATTTTGTGTTATTAACTATTATGTCGGACTCCAGCAAATTTTTGGGAATATGAAGTTAAATTTTTCGATTATTTTAAAGACCTCGTCCTTAAGGGCGGGGTTGTAAATTAAGAATTAACAAATTTAGCTATAAGTTTCAGTTCTGATAAAAAAAAGATTAATTTGTCTGATAGTTATACAGAATAAATATATAATCATTTATTTTTCTTTTTATTTTCAGCAAAAAAAATCCTAGCAGTAATGAAATGAGCAATTGAATCGGAGAATTTTACAAAAAATATCATCTCGGGTTTAATTATTATAAAAAATACTATTTCTCAATAGTAATGCTATATTTGATTGCCATCTTTCCATTTACACATAACAAGTTTGGGAGTTAGGAGTCAGAATTCAGGACTCTTGAGTCATTAGTTCAATCAGAAATGGGTCTGAAATAGGGAGTATTTCCTGCCCATAAAATTTGGTATTAGATACACACCTACAGCACTGTCAAAAATAGCACTATTTTTGATCGATAGTATTCAGATATAGCAATCCTATTTCAATTGTAATATTTTTTTGGTAGTTAGGAGTCAGGAGTCAGGAGTCAGGAGTTAGGAGTGAGAATTTTGAAGGTTTTTCATCAATCTTAACTATTATAAAAATTCTCACAAATCATTTAGGATTGCTATATTCTTCTGTTCTCTATTTCTTATTCCCTTTCAACTCAATTTTTTTGTCCTAATTAAAAAATGCACTGTTATAAATATTTTATTGATAAATCTCAAATAAACAATGTCATCAAGAAATAGTTCAAATTTGAATACCCCTGAAGAATATGCTAACCTTGCCAGCATATATGCTCAAGAAAAAAGATGGGATTTAGCAATTCACAACTACCAGCAAGCTATTGTGCTAAGACCTAATTGTTCTTGGTATTACTATCACTTAGCACAAGCTTTATATGAACAAGAAAATTGGGATAATGCTATCAAAAATTACTACCGCGCCATTACGTTAAATCATAATTTTTCTTGGTCTTATTATAATTTAGGGAATGCTTTAAGCAAATTAAAACAATGGGAAGAGGCGATTTATGCTTACAAAAATGCAATTAAAATAGATCCTAATTTTCCTTGGTCTTACTACAATTTAGCCAATGCCTTAATAGAATTACAAAAATGGGATGAAGCTATATATAACTATCTATATGTCATCCTATTCCTGACAGAATTACCAGGAATTTACAGTAAATTAGGAGATGCTCTAGAAGAAAAATATCAGTCAAATTTAGATGAAGTAATTAAAGATTACTGCCAAGTTATTCAACACTTGGATGAATATTCTCTTGAGGATAAATTATTACAACTTTTACAACAAAATCCTAATTTATCTGTACAAGTAGCAAATGGTTTAACTAAAGCTAGTAAAATTAACGGGGCAATTATTTTCTATAAAAAAGCTTTAGAGTTTAATCAAGATGACCTAAGGATTTATGAAAAGCTAAAGGAAGTATTAGATAAAAAAAATCAGTTAGAACGAGAAATATTAGAACTCAGAAAAGAAATACAATTAAACCCAAATAGTAGCTCTTACTATAATCTAGGTATTGCTTTAACTCGACAACAAAAATGGGAGGAAGCAGTTATTGCTTATCGTCAAGGTATTGAAATTAATCCAGACCTATCTTGGTGGTTTTATTACAATATATGGGAAGCTTTTGCTAGGGAAGATAAACTAAGAGAAATACTAACTTTTTTCGAGATATTTCAGAAAGCTCATCCAGATTCTTTTTGCTCTTACTTGAATGTAGGAGAAGCTCTAACTCGTTTGGGTAAAATTGAGGAAGCTATACCTTATTATCAAACTGCTTGTTATCAGCAAACTAAGAAATTTTACCCTGACTTGGTGTCTCAACCCTCGAATTTAGAAGCAGCGCAAAGACCTAATTTTATAATTATTGGAGTTCAGAAAGGAGGTACTACTTCACTTTATAGTTATCTTACTCAACATCCACAAATTATTCCTCCGATTAAAAAAGAAATGGATTTTTGGTCTTGGAAATTTAATGGATCAATTAATTGGTATCTAGCTCATTTTCCAGGAATTCCAGAGGGAAAAAATTTATTGACTGGGGAAGCCAGTCCTAGTTATTTCGACCATCCGAATGCTGCTAGGAGAATTTACCAATTTTTCCCAAAAATTAAGTTGATCATACTATTGAGAAATCCTGTAGATCGAGCTATATCTCAATATCATCAATGGCTAAGATTAAATTGGGAAAATCGATCTTTAGAAGAGGCAATTGAATCAGATTTAGAGAAACTAACAAAAGCTCCTGAAAAAGTTAATTATTGGATGAAGGAATTAAATTATTTAGCAAGGGGAGTATATATTGAGTTTTTGAAGGAATGGATGAGTTTATTCTCAAGGGAACAGTTTCTTATTTTGAAAAGTGAAGATTTTTATGCACATCCTGAAGCTAGTATGCAGAAAGTTTTAAATTTTTTAGATTTGCCAGAATATAAGCTATTAGATTACAAGAATTATAATGCTGGGAATTATTCACAAATTGACCCATTAATCCGTAGAAGGTTAAGGGATTATTTCGGAGTTCATAACCAAAGATTAGAAGAATATTTAGGGATAAAATTTAATTGGGAGTAATCTCAGAAATTGTTTGTAAAGGAAATATAAAAAGGAGATAGGGAACAGGGAACAGGGAACAGGAAACAGGGAACAGGGAACAGGGAACAGGGAACAGGGAACAGGGAATAGAGAATAAAGAAAACAATCAAGACAAATATTTGTCTGAAAAATCTAGGAATATATGTATTGAATACTTCTCTATATACCAAATTTAAATGCCTTTAAGTCTTACTGCTTTTAGATTTTAGCCACTCGTATCCTTTCTTAATACTTATTTTCTCAAAAAAATAGAAATTTAGCAGCTAGTGTAGAGTGAAATTATGATGCATGAGATTTATAGAGGTTGCATTGATTAACCACAATATAAAAACATAGGAGTCGAGAGTCATATTTAAAGGGAGTATATGTTGAATTTTTATAGGGATGGATGAGTTTATTCCCACAGGAACAATTCCTAATTTTGAAAAGTGAAGATTTTTATCCTAATCCAAAAGGTAGTATGCAGAAAGTTTTAAATTTTTTAGATTTGCCAGAATACGAACTGTTGGAGTATAAGAATTATCATGCTGGGAATTATGTACAAATCGACTCATCAATGGGTAGGAGGTTAAGGGATTATTTCGGAGTTCATAACCAAAGATTAGAAGAATATTTAGGGATGAAATTTAATTGGGAGTAATCTCAAAAAAATAGAAATGTTTAAGGTAGTGTTAGGCTAAAATGATGATGGATGAGATTTATATGAGAAACGAAAAAATTTGCTAGAGGTTGCTTTTCTATAGCTAGCAATAACTACAGATAAATTATCCTTATATTGTTTAAATTCTCAGAAAATTTTATTTGAAAAAGTTTAATAGAGGAGGTAGGAGATAAACTGCACAGACATAATAGAATAAATTTTCTGCTCAGTTATACCGAAAGACTTTAGAGGACTAATAAAGAGTAAAAGTTTTGATGGTAGTGCATAGTAATAGTACAGGAAGTGTGAGAAGTGTGGGAGGTGTGGGAAAAAAATATATATTATCACCATTACTATACAGGACTACCAAAGTTTTAAATTTTTGCTTAAACATATCGGCCTCATTCAGTGAGATTTAACTCCTCCTGTATTTTTCCTTCTTTTAAAAAAGAAATATGTATTCAAATTTAACTCCAGAAATGTCAGCTTTTAGTTTATGTCAAGAAGCAGAGTCTTATTTAAAAGCAGAAAAATTAGATGAAGCTTATTTGGCTTGTGAAAAGGCTCTAGAAATATTACCATTTTATCCTTTGGCTTGCAAAAGTATGGGAAATATTTTGCAAGTTATGGGAAAATTAGATGAAGCAATAAATTGGTATGCACAAGCAATTATCCAACAACCAAATTGGGCAGAAGCTTATACAAATATTGGCAGTTTATATGCTAAACAAAAAAATTGGCAGCCAGCTATAGCTTGTTATGAAAAAGCTATAGAATTACAACCAAATTTGGCTGGTACTTATCGTAATTTATCTCGAATTTGCCAACAGTTAGGAGATTTGAGTTTGGCAAAAAAATATTGGCTTAAAGCGCAAAAAATAGAGTCAGAAAAAACAGCTTTAGAAAAGGTAAATCAAGGAAATATTCTATCTGATGAAGGTAAAACAGAAGACGCTATATCTTATTATCGTGAGGCTATAGAATTAAATCCTAGTTTATCGGAAGCCTACTCGAAATTAGCAGAAGTTTTAGTTAGTCAGGGAAAATTAAAGGATGCTATCGATTGTTATCAAAGTTTAATTGAACTCTTACCCAAAAATTGGCTAATTCCCCATAAATTAGGAAAAATTTTCCGAGAAACAGGTAAGTTAAATGACGCAGTAGAGACATTTGAACTTGCTATAGAACTTAATCCAAAATTTCCTTGGTCTCAGAAACATTTAGCAGATATTTTGTATGAACAAGGGAAGTTAAATCGAGCGCTTACTTGTTACCAAAAACTTATGAAAAGTCACCCTAATATTTGGGATACTTACTGTAAAATTGGAGAAATCTTTATCAAGCAAGGGGAAATAAATCAAGCAGTTTTTGTCTACCGTAGAGGTCTCAAAGTAAATCCTAATTTAGCAAGATTTCACTACAAATTGGGGGAAGCACTAAGTAAACAACAAAAATGGTGTGCAGCAATTAAAGCTTATCATCAAGCGATAGAATTAAAAGCAGATAACTATTTATTTCATTTCAAATTAGCAAATGCTTTACAAAATATAGGAAAATTAGATGAGGCTATCATTAGTTATGAAACAGCTATAGAAATTAATTCTAAATCCTGTTGGTTATACGCATCATTAGGACAAGTGTATATTCAACAAAAAAATTGGTCTTATGCTGTCGAATGTTTTAGACAAGCAATACAAATTAAACCAGACTATGATAAAGCTTACCAAAAAATAGCCTATATTTTTGAGCAGCTAGGTGACTACGAAGCAGCAGAAAAATGTAGAAATAAACAGGAGTTACCATATTAAAGAGGAAAATAAATTTGCTGACTAATTTATTAACTAATATGAAAATTGATAGTGGGAGAGAGTTTTGCAGTCAGAGGCAGAGAGAAATCAGAAAAAAATCGTGAATATTCTTTATCTAACTACTGAAAAAATTAATGTAGCAGTATTTTAATAATAAATAATATTGATGTAATCTTTGATCACTTCCTACTCCGCAAAAAGTTGAAAAATTTATTGGTAAAAAATAAACTTTATTATTGAAAAAAAATCAAACATTAGCAGAAAATAATGTCTCAAATATCCTGCATTTTCAAGGAAATAGAAATCGTTCAAGAGATCAAATTGACTAAGAGAAGAAAATTCAGTACTTCAAGCCTCTTTATTGCATGAGGTACTGATAACTGATAACTGATAACTGAAATAATATGTCTAATAATGAAAAAATAGAAACAGTAGCTATTAATTTTAATCAACTAGCAGAAGCTAGTTTAGCCCAAGGAAAATTAGATGAAGCTTATGCCGCTTGTTTAAAAGCATTAAATAGCCAACCAGAATTTGCACCAGCTTGTAAAACTATAGGTGATATTTTTCAAGCAAAAGGTAATTTAGAAGCAGCAATAAGTTACTACAATAAAGCTATAAAAATACTACCAGATTTTGCTGAAGCTCATGCTAACCTTGGTAGTATGTACGCTAAACAACAAAACTGGGAAAAAGCAATTTTTTATTATCAAAAAGCTATCTATATTAAACCAGATTTAGCAGGAGTTTATCGGAATTTAGCCAAAGTCTGGCAGTGCATTGATAAAGAAGAATTAGCCACAGAATATACTTATAAATCACTGGTTTTAGAACCTGAATCAGCTACAGCTAAAGAACACTTGAATTTAGGAAATAAATTGTTAGAATTAGGCCAGATTGAAGCAGCAATTAACTGTTATAAGTATGCCATTAAGCTACAACCAAATTTATCAGAATCATATCAAAAATTAGGATATTTGCTTACTAAAAAGGGGGAATTAGAGTCAGCATTAGTAGTTTTAAATCAGGGAATAAAAATAACTCCTAACAATCCTAAATTTTACTACTTACTAGGAGAGATTTTACAAGAAAAAAAAGAATATGATTTAGCTAATTTTGCCTATAGTCGAGCTATAGAATTGAATCCAGAAAATTATTTATTCCACAAAAAATTAGGAGATGTTTGGCAAAAAAAAGGTGAGCTAGAGAAAGGGATAGTCTGTTACCAAAAAGCTACAGAAATCAACCCTGATTTCTTTTGGGGTTACTATAGTTTAGGCAATATATATACTAAACAACAAAAATGGGATGAAGCAATTTATGCTTACCAAAAAGTAACTATTCTCAATCCAAATTTTTCTGGTGCATACTATAACTTAGCCGATGCTTTTTTGCACAACTCCCAAAAAGACAAAGCTACTATTACTTACTTAGAAGCTGTTAGACTTAGACCAGAACATTCTTGGTTTTCTCATCATTCAGTATTATGGAAACAACTATTAAAAAGTAGGAGTAATGAAGTATTAAATTTATATCAATATGCCACTAAAAAAGATCCAAATAGTATTTTATGTCATCTTAATCTAGGGGAAATTTTTACAGAAAAAGGCAATATAAAAGAAGCCATTACCAGCTATAAAGCAGCCTGTTATAACAAAATACGAGAATTAAATCCTGTCTTTGTTGAAAAGTATTGGGACTTGAATAATGTATCACGTCCTAATTTCATTATTATTGGTTCTCAAAAAAGTGGTACGACTTCTTTAGCAAATTACATTAGTCAACATCCCCAAGTTTTACCATCTATTAAGAAAGAAACTCATTTTTGGTCAGGGGAATTTCATCAAGGAATAGATTGGTATTTGGCTCATTTCCCTCCCATTCCTCAGTCGCAAAATTTTATTACTGGGGAAGCTACTCCTAACTATTTAGTCACTGATAAAGTTCCAGAAAGAATCTATAGTTTACTGCCTAATATTAAATTATTGGTAATCTTAAGAAATCCAGTAGATCGAGCATTTTCTCAATACCATCACTGGCAGAGATTAAACTGGGAATATCGCTCTTTTGAAGTGGCAATTAATCAGGAATTAGAAATACTTAAAAGTACTCCCATGCAACCCCAAGGAGACAGAAAATATTGGAAATTATCAGGAAATTATATAGGGAGAGGTGTTTATATAGAATTCATCCAAAAATGGATGACAGTGTTTCCTAGGGAACAGTTTTTAATTTTGAGAGGAGAAGACCTGTATCAAACACCAGATAATACTATGAAAGAAGTGTTTAATTTTTTAGGTTTGCCAGAATATAAGCTTGCCAAATATAAAAAGTTAAATTCTGGTTCTTATTCACCAATTTCTGATTTGCTCCGTCAAAGATTATCTGAATATTTTCAACCTCATAATCAGAGATTAGAAGAATATTTGGAAATGAAGTTTAATTGGTAAATTTTAAGACGCTGCATAAGGAATAATTGGGTATTATTTATATAAATAAATTACCGAAAAATTAAGGTATAAAGACTCTCCATTTATGGATAAAAAGCAGTCATTTGCGGAGCATTCCGTAGGATGGAATGGCGTTATACCAATTCTCAAAAATTTTGCTATACTTAGAAACTGGCAAAAATAACTTTCCTTCATAACTGAAGTTACCAAATATAAAGTATTTGCTGCAACAAATAAGATTTATAAATAGAAAATCCAAGTATAGCAAAGTTTATGGTAATTGGTATTAGCGGAGCGGCTCTGCAAGAGCGGGTTTCCCGAATAATGCAGAGTTGCTCCGAAGTGTGCCATATCCAATCGACCAAGAAAAGAAAAAAATTCCTTTTAGCCCAATCCTCTTATTTATAAAAAGAGATAATTATTATAGCAGTTTTCATTAACATAGAATACAGAGATTTTTGGTTTAAAGGCGGAAGGCATGCACTTCTGTAGTCTACTTTTGTGAAAACCGCTATAATTGTTAATTATTAATTGCTGAACATACTTTTGAGGTACTAAATTCTAGGTTTTAAAGAACAGCAAAGAGAAAATATAGGTTTACCTCTTGCTGAGTGAGAAACACTATATCATTAGTCATTAACTATTTACTCTTAGGAGTTAGGCAAAATATGTCAGATATAGAGAATCAAGAAACATTAGCATTTAATTTCAAGCAAAAAGCTGAAAGATATTTATCTCAAGGAAAGTTAGATGAAGCCTATGCGAATTGTTCTAAAGCTTTAGAAATTTTACCTAACTCTGGAGAAATTTATAAAATATTGGGTAATATTTCCCAAAGAATGGGGCAGTTTAAATCAGCTAAAAAATCTTACAAACAGGCAATTAAATATAATCCAAATTTAGCAGAGGCTCATGCAAATTTAGGTAGCATAAGTGCCAGGAAAAAGCAATGGAAACGAGCCATAAAATATTATGAAAAAGCTATTAGTCTTCAACCTTATTTTCCTGGTTTTTATCGAAATTTAGCTAAAATATGGCAATGTCTAGGGGAGCATAAGTTAGCAACAGAATGTAGCCATAAAGCACTTAGCTTAGAAACTAAATACGATAGTAAAATCAATAAGAAAGAAATATTTTCAGCTAGTGAAGTAAATCTATTAGCTTCTCAAACAATTAACTGCCAGACCGAGAGAATTTTTCAAAGTAGAAAAGTATATTCACAAACTGCATTTGTAACAGTCATACCAGAAGGAAAAGGTTTTGCTAATGTAGGGGTCATTGCAGTGATGACCCCAGAGAATAAGTTAGTAGCAGAAGTTTCTACAGGAAATACTGAATTAATTAGTTCTCCATCAGAATTACCGACTATCTATAATATAGAAGGAACAGTGGCTTTTTTATCAATAAAATGGGGTAAGAATAATTATTTTCATTGGATGTTTGATATAATCACCAGAATTTATTTATTACGTCTTAGTAACTTAAAAATAGATAAAATTGTAGTTAATGAATGCAATGAAAAATTTCAGCTAGAGACGCTAGAATCTCTTGGTATATCCCAAGATAAAATTATAGAAAGCGAAAATTATCCCTATATAAAAGCTGAACAACTATTAGTTCCTTCCTTCTCTTATTCTGATGGAAAATATCTAAGAATTCCGAAATGGGGATGTGATTTTTTAAGAAATTCCTTTTTGCCAGAAGAAACCAAAGAAAAAATATATCATCAAACAAAAAGGATATATCTTAGTCGGAAACAAGCCTCACGACGAAAAGTAATTAATGAGGAGAAGGTAATTAATTTTTTGGAGAAATTTGGTTTTGAAAGTATTGCTTTAGGATCAATTTCTGTTGCAGAGCAAGCAGTATTATTAGCTAGTGCTAAATTTGTCATTGCGCCCCATGGTGCTGCTTTAACTAACCTTGTATTTTGCAATCCTGGTACTAAAGTTATAGAAATTTTTGCTCCAGACTATTTGGTTAAATATTATTGGATAGTTAGCAATGTATGTGGCTTAGAATATTACTACTTATTAGGGGAGCAGTTTGAAGAAAAGTCTCCTAGTGAACCAGCAAAGAAAAATATTTTTGTTGATTTACAGAAACTATTAAGCTTGATGAAACTGGCAGAAATTATTTAATTATCTGAAATAGTGAAAACTCATTTAATATTGGTTAATAAGATTAATTAAGTACCTAAACAAAATTATTTACCTATTCCAATTCGATCTAATCTTTACAAGGCAATGAATTCAGCTTTGCTAACTGTGTAATTAATATTGTGTACCTGCTTATATGTAAGCATTTAGCATTTAGCACTTAGCTATCAGTTTATTAGCTTATCAAACATATCTACATTTCTTGCCACAGAATTGTATGGTTTGACAATTCAAACTCATATTTCTTATGCTTCAATTCTCTAGTTTAAAATGTAATATAATTTAAAAAGAGGCTTATTTTATTTATTAAAAAGCTGAGAGCTGACTGCTAATAGCTTAATGCTTACAATGATATAATTTTAAATGAGGTGAGCAAGAGTAATGGTAAAGTTAATGGAAAATCCAGAAGTAGCAGCATTAAAATTAAATCAAGAAGCAGAATCTTATCTAACTCAAGGAGATTTTGATAAAGCTTATGCCACTTGTTTACAAGCTTTAGAATTAGTTCCAGATTTTGCCCCAGCTAGCAATACTATAGGGCAAATAATGGAAAAAATAGATGCCTTAGATTCAGCTATTGTTTGGTACAAAAAAGCCATCGAACAACAACCAAATTTAGCTGAAACTCACGCTCACTTAGGAAACATTTATCTCAAACAAAAAAAGTTAGAGTTAGCTATTTTCTCCTACCAAAAAGCCATCGAACAACAACCAAATTTTGCCAGTGCTTACCTTGCTTTAGTAGAAATATACCATCAAATAGAAAAGCCAGAATTAGCAGCTTCTTGTCAATATCAAGCATTTACTTTAAAACCAGAATTGGCAACAGATTTAGAATATTTGAAATTAGCAAAGACGCTATTAACATACAACCAAAAACAAGAAGCGATCGCCTGTTATGAGAGATCGCTTAAATTAAATCCAAACCTATCTCAAGCACATCATAATTTAGGAGAAATTTATAGTCGAGAAGAAAAATGGCAAGCAGCTATATTAAGTTATCAAACAGCTATTCAACTTAACCCAGAATTTTCTTGGTCTCATCACAGCTTAGGTAAAGCTTTTGCCAATATTCAGCAGTGGGAAAAAGCAATTTCTTCTTATAAAGAAGCACTTCAACTAAATCCTCAAGCTGCTGTTACTTATCATTGTCTGGGAGATGCTTTAGTTAACCAAAAACAATTAGATAAAGCTATTTTTGCTTATCAAAAATCCACAGAATTACAACCAGAAACTTGGGTAGTTCATCATAAGTTAGCTAATATTTTCCAAGAAAAAGGAGAGTTAGATGCAGCCATCCTTGCCTACCATGAAGCTATTAAACTGAATCCTGATTTTCTCTGGTCTTACTACAGTTTAGGAGAAACATTTATCAAACTTCAAAGATGGAATGAAGCAGTAGTAGCTTATCTTTATGCCTTTAAAATTAATCAAAATGTACCAAATATCCACGAACAACTCGGATATGCTCTGGAAAAACAATCTCAATCAAATCTAAAAGAAACTATTAACTATTATTCCCAGATTATTCAAAATCATCAACAACAGAAACCTAGCCCCATCAAAGAATTATCAATTCAGCCAGAAACTCCAGAATTTTACTTAAAACTCGGAAATTTACTAGGGCAAAAAAATATATTTAATCCAGCAATAATCATTTATAATATAGGTTTGCACCTCCAGCAAAATCATCCAGAAATTACCAGGCAACTTGCCCAACTAGAAAACAAAAAAAATCAATTAGACCAGGAACTCACTGATTGTCAAAATACTATTAACAAAAATCCCAAAAAATTCATAGCTCACTATAAACTAGGGAATATATTACTTAAACTTCAGAAATTAAATCAAGCTGCCGAAGCTTATTTGAAAGCAATTAAAATCAGACCTGAATATCCCTGGTTTTTCTTCTATTCTAATTTATTAAATTTTCTGATTAAACAAGGAAAAGTACAGCAAGTATTAGAATTTTTTCAAAAAGTTACTCAAGAAAACCCAGAAAGTATTTGGTGTTACGTTAACCTTGGAGAAATTCTTACAGCAACAGGAAAAATAGATGCAGCAATCAAAAATTATCAAACTGCCTCCTACAACAAAACTAGCCAATCTCATCCTATTTTTGTTGAACAAAATTGGGATTTAAAAAATACTAATGGTCCTAACTTTATTATTATTGGTGCTCAAAAAAGTGGTACAACTTCACTAGAAAATTATATTGTTCAACATCCCCAGGTAATACCAGCAATAAAAAAAGAAACACATTTTTGGTATCGAGACTTCGAGAAAGGAATTAATTGGTATCTCGCACATTTTCCTCCCATTCCAAAATCCCAGAATTTTATCACTGGAGAAGCAACCCCTAACTATCTAGAAAACTATCAGAGTGCCGAACGAATATATAATGTATTTCCCGAAGTAAAATTATTAGTAATATTAAGAAACCCTGTGGATAGAGCCTTCTCTCAATACAATCATTGGCTGAGGTTAAATTGGGACGATCGCTCATTTGAAACAGCCATAAATTCAGAGTTAGAAATACTCAGCAAAAATCCAGAAAAACCTCAAGGAGACAAAAATTATTGGCAGCAAACAGGTAACTATATAGGACGTGGTATTTATGTAGAATTTATCAAAAAATGGTTGGCAGTATTTCCCAGAGAGCAAATACTGATTTTAAAAGGAGAAAACCTTTATCAAAAACCTGTAGAGACTATGAAAGAAGTCTTTGAATTTTTAGGATTACCAGAACATCAACTGCCTGAATATAGAAAATTAAACCCTGGGCATTATTCACCAATAAATGATGAGATGCGCCAGAAATTGAGTGAATATTTTCAACCTTATAATCAAAGATTAGAAAAATATTTAGGAATCGAGTTTAACTGGAAATAATACTGAACTTGCCTCAGTTTTTGGGAATAGTTACAATAAAATATAGGTACAATTAGACAATCTCGTAATTTTTACTTAAAGGAGTAGTTGATGACAAGAAAAATTTTAAAAGGAAAAGACGAAAAGATGCTGAATAAAGGTCTAAAAAAAGATATTAAGTGGACTCCTAAAAAATTAACCCTTGCTGGAATAGGTTTATTAGTTCCCTATACAGCAATATTAGTCTATGTTACATCTTTTGGAGTTCCTTTAGGTTTAATAATTGTGCTGATCTTATTTCCTTTGATATTTTTCGGAGGCTTTTCTCTGCTATACTTTTTAACAAAAAATCTGTGATAAGTACCTACCAAATACTTTAGACCTTGCTGAAAAAGTCTTTGCTCGGGCGTAAACAGAGAAAGGTTCTCAACCTGATTATCCATATAATAGTCATAGATTTTCCTTAAAAGTAGGAATATATTGAGACACCTCACCCCTTTTTTGTTGTACAATTTATGCTGTACTTAAATATGACTAAAAGTTTACATCCACATAGGAAAAGGATTTAATTTCTCTTCCGTTAAAGACTCTTTTAACCATCCCATTTTAACAGGAACATCATAGAGTCTTCCTAACCCTAACCGCTTCCACATATGACGCATTCCTGGAACAATTACCTTAGCTACCCTCAACCCAATATCACTACGAGTCTGGTCTAATACTAACAGTTCCATATCATTTTGCTCAACAATTTGCTGACACAATTTAACATCTTCCAGTAAATCGTCACTAGCTAATGGAAAATAATCACTACTTTTTTTAGAAATAACTTCATTATCAGGAACCAAATAAGGTTGATTAATTAAAGTAGCAGTTTCCCACCATTTAAGTGCTAATTCATCACCAGATGAGGGATAATTTGTCGTGCCATCATCTTTCAAAGATAGTACATTAGGTAATATTTGATTCGCCTCAGTTAACGCTCGACTAATAGCTATTGCCGGGTCAAAATGCGCCCCATATCCTAATACAATATCCTCCACTTCTCTATCCTTTCTAGGACTAATAGCTGCAAAACAAGGAATATTCAAATCGCTAGTAATATCCAACACCCATAAATCCCGATTCAGACTTTGATAATATCTTTTTAACTGTTGAAAATAAGGCTGTTCAAAACTGTCTAAATCTACTTGAGGTCTTGACAATTTATTATACCACCATAAAGCCACACAATCCCGTTCTACTAACTCCATAAACCCTTGTAAAATTGCCTCCTCTATGGTATTTCCCGCCGCACATCCATTAGAATCTCCCCAACAATCTAAATCATCAAATTCAGCATACCCATAGTAACAGTAAGCAGTGGGTAAATATTTAAACTCTTGAGCAGTTAAAGACCATACAGGAGTCCAATTAATTACTCTCGTTTCATCAAAAGGTTCTGGTACTTTTTGAAACCACCCTTTACACTCAATATTCCATTCTTTTCGATTTTGATATTGTTGCTCACTAAAAATCATGCACTGATTAGGATGAATAGCTTTATCTGCTAATTCTTGATAACTCCCTTTTTCTCTAATTTCATCCCCTTGAAACACTCCAGAATAACGTTCGATCGCTTCACAAAAACCACTAGCTCTTGATTGACTATCAGTTCTTCCTTTCCCAGAACTTCTTCCTCCCATATTTTGACGCAAGCTATCTAAATCGTCAAAAACATTACGAAAATGATGTCTAGCAACATAAGTATGAAGTAATCCTTGACTCGGAATTTTAGCTAACTCTCGCACCACACCCGTAATCGGACTAATATGATGTTGATACTTTCTCAAAGTTTCTTCAGGAGAACAAAAACGATGCCCGCCATCAGCAGTAAAAGCTTTTTTCCGGTGTCCTAAAACTACTGGTAAAGGTTGTTTTGTAAATGTTTTTCCACAACTAGAACATTGAGGGCGTTTAACCAAAATATGGTTTTGAGTTTCTAGGGTTAGGTGGTCATAAGTAATCAAATTTCCTTCTAATCTAGGATTACTTTTTTGAATAATCCATTTAAAAATTTCTGTGGCAGCTATGGTTAAAGTTGTTTGAATTGTGCCTTGAGAAAAATAGAGGGGAAGCGTTAAAAGTTTTGCCTGTTCTTTATTTCTATTAATAAACTCTTCAATAGGTCGATTATCTCGCCAACGTTGTGCAAAACAATCCCAACATCCTGTTTGATTAGGTTGAAATAAAGGACCTATCCAAGAGATAGTTCCTAATGGTTTGATTAACATCCAAGGAGCTTCAGATGCTAAAGCTTGTCGATTAAATTCAGCTAAATTAGGATGGAGATAATCGTCGGTTAAAATAATCGTTAAATCTCCTTCATCAGCTACTTGAATTTGAAAAGATTTTAAGAGGTTAATCAAATATTTGTCTGTTACTGTACCTAATGTTTTGACTGTAATTTTAGTTGATTGTAATTGTTCGTAAGCTTGGGATTGAGAAATACCGAGATGATGACAAAGAATAGCTAAATCAGCAGGTAATAATTCATTTTTTTCTAATAGGTATCCTTGTTTATTTAGCTGAAAGAGAGCTTCTTGAATTTTTATGGTAAAGTTCAGAACCTCTTGGAATAAATTAGGATTGTCTGGTGTTAAATTTTTCTCTTGGAGAATTTCTAATTGGAGAATATCGATAATCTCATCAACATTTCGTTGACCATCAATTAACTGAATTAAACGATAATAAAGGGGGTCTTGTAAACAGACGGATTCTCTTTCGGATATGAAAAATACTGTATCCGGTTCTAGGGTTTCAACTAAGTAAGCGGGATTAAAATTAGGTTGATTGAGCATATCAGTTATCAGTTATCAGTTATCAGTGTTCAATACTGAAACATTAAGATTGAAATTCGGGATTTTCTTTTTTATCTCCTTCAAAGAGAAGGTTTGAGAATTTATTTCTTGGTCAAATTATTTTGCCAAAATCATTTTATTCTATAGAAGCAATTTAGTATCTTTGCTCACGATTAAATTTTTGAGTTACGAGTCGGGAGTGGAATAGAGGCAATACAGAAAAAAGATTGAAAAATTCTCCCTTACTTCTCTACTTTTAAGATTAGCTATAGCGGTTTTCAGTCTAGTGAGGTACATCAACGATCCCCCTAAATCCCCCTTAAAAAGGGGGATTTAGGGGGGATCTCCAGGGCTGTACCTCACTAACCTGGGAAATGCTATATTGCCTATAGAGCAATCAGAAATTCATTTACTGAAGCACCCAGCGGTGATGGGTGATGAAATTTTCCTTCTATTACCACCAGAGCAATCAGAAATTCATTTACTGAAGCACCCAGCGGTGATGGGTGGTGAAATTTTGCTTCTATTGCTCTATACGCAATAGTCAATTCATTTTATGAAGCTTCCACCAAAGGTGATGAGTAGTAGAATTTTCCTTCTATTACCACCAGAGCAATTATAAATTTATTTTCTTAAGCACCCAGCCAGCAGAAATAAATAATAAACCATTTTAGCTGTGTCGATCTATAGCCCTACGCATTAAGGTGTTTGACATTTCTAAATGCTGAAACCCTTTGACAATTCCCTATTCCCTAGCGCTATACTACAAACATTTTCATTCTATAAAGCTCCCAAAAAAATCCCAAAGGATGTTTGGTTGCATACTCACAAAAATTGTGATATCATAAAATTTAAGTGAAGTTGTTCGTCTATACACATGATTATTTATTCAACCCATAAAGAATTAAGGTACAACCCAATTTAAAATGAAATTAACTCTCAGAATTTTCCATGCTTAAAGGCTACCAAATTATTGATGCAGACTCCCATGTAATTGAGCCTCCCCAGATGTGGGCAAAATACATCGAACCTCAATTCCAAGACTTTGCCCCCTCGCCAGATATGAAAATAAAAGGGGAAGCGATCGCCGAAAAAATCTCCCAACAAGTAGAAAAAGAGGGAAATAGGCAAATGATGGAAGCTCATCCCCATGCTTATTTGAACCACTACGATGTCGAATCCCATGTCCAAGCAATGGTATTGATGGGAGTAGATATTGCCTTTATTTATCCCACTTCCGGACTCTGGTTATTTGCAATCGACACCTTGCCCGCAGAAGTCATCGGCGCTTTTACCCGTGCCTATAATACCTGGCTATATGAGGAATTTTGTAGCTATGACCCCAGTCGGTTAAAAGGAGTCGGTGCCATGAATCTCCATGACCCCCAGGAGATGGTGAAAGAGCTACATCGGATTGTAAATTTTGGCTGGAAGGCAGTTTTTTTACGCCCTAACCCCGTCAAAGGGAGAATTTTAAGCGATTCGGCATACGAACCTTTCTGGAGGGCTTGCGAAGAATTAGATATAGCTGTTGGTCTCCACGAAGCAACCCACGGTCGCTTACCCACTACAGGAGCAGATAGATTTAATAGTCGTTTTGCCCTCCATGCTTGTTCTCACCCCATGGAACAGATGATGGCTATGTTGGCCTTAATTGAAGGGGGAGTCTTAGAGCGTCATCCGAAGTTGCGGGTAGGATTTTTAGAGTCTGGTTGTGGTTGGCTTCCCTATTGGTTATGGCGGTTGGATGAAGAATACAAAAATTTACATTGGGAAGTCAAAGATATGGTAAAGTTGATGCCGTCTGAATATTTTCGCCGTCAATGTTATATCGCGGTCGATCCATCTGAACCTTATCTGACTCAGATTATTGAGTTTATCGGTTCTGATAATTTAATTTTTGGTTCAGATTATCCACACATGGATCATCAGCCAGATATTGTGAAAAATGTTGTAGAGCTTGATAGTAAGTTATCTCAGGAGATAGTGAAAAAAATCGTTTGGGATAATCCTAGAGGTTTCTATGATTTTGAATAATTGAGTTATTCATTAGAGTTGTTGGGAATTAAGCACAAAAAATGGCTAAAACCCTTATCAATAAAGGCTTACAACGTATTTGACTCCGAGATACTTAAACCCTTATATAGCAAGCTTTTGAGCATTTTAAATTTTTATTTCCAAACAACTCTATTATTGGGGAAAAAACAAACTTTATAATTCATCAAGGAGCAATAATTATGTCGAGAAGATTGATTTTGAAGTATGAGAATTATTTGGCAAGTGTAGGAGATTCAAATCGGGATGGTGATTTTACACCAACGACTGGTCAAATAATACGGCGGATGCTTCAACAAGTAAAAGTAATTTCTATATTAATTACATATATATGGAGGTATAATCAGCCAGGTTCTACCGATGAGCAGTTATTGACAGCTCAAAGGTTGCAATACTATTTCCGACATACTGTTCCCGATCCACAATGGGATAAAAATCCAGAAGTAAAAAGACTCTTTCCTGGTGTTACTGAGCCTCCAGTGCTCGAAGATTTAATGGGTGCTGAACTTGGTGAAGGTATTCCAGGTGAAGTATTGAGTACTGTTTTTGCTCATCCCATAAATTATGAATTTCCGATTTTTGAAAAGATAGCTATTGAGCACAAAATGGTATCATTTGAAATTGATACTGGTATATTTAACGGCTGGATCACAGATCCTGACCCAAATTCTCCTCATATGTTGACAGTCGTGATTGCCTTTCCTCCTCGCCCAGCACTTGGTGATGCAACGGTAACAAATACTGAATTAGAAAATTGGATCAATGATCGATCCCTGAATAAATTTATGTCTGATAACCCTTATATTCCTACCTGTAGTTCTTAGTAATAGGACTGACCAAAAATTTTGATGTAACGGCTAAGGGGAACTCCCTTCCTCTATAAATTATTAATTACGGTCTGCTGAAAAAATTGGTAGGTGGGGCTAGGACGCGGGGACACGGAGATGGGTGGAGCTGGCAAATTTTTCAGCCATTTTATGTGCAGAAATTTTCTGCTGAAATTCCAGAAAATTTCCGTATTTTGAAGCCAATAAGCAGCCCATAATTAGCAGAATTACTGAATATAAAAAGCTCAATAGCCTTAGATATCCTAACTTTTAGCTTTATGAGCGCAACCACTAATTATTAGGAGAGGCTTTAAACTGGATTGATAAATTATCCATTATCCATTGGTAATATGATATATAGGGCACAGGAGGCGGGCATCACTTCTGTATAAACTGCTACTCCGGCTGAGAGTTGGAAAATCTCGCCTTCTTGTCCAAACGCAACATTTGGAGTATTTTAAAGTCCCATCCTAGCAAGAAAGGAAGTAAAGTTAAATAAATAAATTTTAAGAATCTCTCATTAACCAAGCACGGTTTTAATGGGAGATTATTTTCTTGATTGACTCTTGCGCTACTAACTAATTGGCAATGAGCAACAGGGAGAATCAAAAGCTGATTATGTAATATAACTAATATATACATACAGCTCTTTGCATCACAATTAAGTACAATAATCGGAACAATAAACTTTGGGCAAATCAGGGATTAATTCTACTTACTAGACTATACTGATTAATGTGCAAAGGGCTGTAGATAGGACTTTAAGCTCCTCTAAAATAACTCCATATCAACTATGAACTATGCCAATAATAATAATTATCAAATTATCGGAAAAATCTATGAAAGTGCTAATTCCTTAGTTTATCAAGGTATTCTCACAGCAGATAGTCAACCTATTATTATTAAAATCCTGAAAGAAAATTATCCTACTCCTTCAGAACTCACCCGTTATAAACAGGAATATGAAATTACTCGTTCTTTGAGTCATGTAGATAGTATTGTTAAAGTTTATGATTTACAGCGATATAAGAATAGTTTGGTAATGCTTTTAGAGGACTTTGGCGGTCAATCTTTAAAGTCTTTATTATCCCAGAGTCAATTAAGTTTAGAAGAATTTCTGACAATTGCTATTAAGATAACTGAAAGTTTAGCAATAATTCATACAAATAATATCATCCACAAAGATATTAATTCTTCTAATATTATCTATAATCCTCAAACAGGTCAACTAAAAATCATCGACTTTGGGATTTCTACCCGCTTATCCCAAGAATTTATGACAGTTATTCCCCCTCATCAACTGGAAGGAACTTTAGCATATATAGCTCCAGAACAAACGGGTAGAATGAACCGAGGAATAGATTATCGGAGTGATTTTTATTCTGTTGGTGTGACTTTTTATGAACTTTTAACTAATAAACTTCCTTTTGAAACAACTGACCCAATAGAGTTAGTTCATTGTCATATTGCACAACAACCTTTACCACCCCATGAACTAAATTATAATATTCCTTTAGCTGTATCTAATATTGTCATCAAATTATTAGCTAAAGCTCCAGAGGAAAGATATCAAAATGCTTTGGGAATTCAAGCTGATTTAGAAACTTGCCTTCATCAATTAAAGTCTCTAGGAAAAATTTCTCAGTTTGCTTTAGGAAGTCAGGATATTGCCGAGAAATTTCATATTCCTCAAAAACTCTATGGTCGAGAACAGGAAGTTGCTCAACTTTTAACTACGTTTGAGAAAGTTACTCAAGGTACAAGGGAAATGATTCTAATTTCTGGTTATTCAGGAATTGGTAAATCTGCTTTAGTTAATGAAATTCATAAACCTATTACACGGCAACGAGGACAATTTATTAGTGGTAAATTTGACCAATTCCAGCGAGATATTCCTTATTCAGCTATTTCTCAAGCTTTTCAAGATTTAATCCGTAAATTACTAAGTGAACCAGAAATAATCCTACAAATTTGGAAAAATAAAATTTTAGAAGCTTTAGGAAATAATGGTCAAATTATTATTGATGTAATTCCTGAAGTTGCAAAAATTATTGGTCAACAACCACCAGTTGAACAGCTAGGTCGAACTGAAAGTCAAAATCGCTTTAATTTATTTTTTCATAGATTTATGGAGGTTTTTTGTCAGAAAGAACATCCTTTAGTTATCTTTATTGATGATTTACAATGGGCAGATTTACCTTCTCTGAATTTAATTGAGCAATTAATGTCAGATTCTGACAACCAATATTTGCTGATGATTGGAGCATATCGAGATAATGAAGTTAGTTCAACCCATCCTTTAGTAAATACCTTAGAGAAAATTAAGCAAGCTAAAGTTTTAGTTAATGAAATTACTCTTTATCCTTTAAAACTTACACACATAAATCACTTAATTGCTGATACTCTAAGTTGCAGTTCAGAGGTTGTAAAACCTTTAGCTGAATTAGTTTCAAAAAAAACTGGTGGTAATCCTTTTTTCCTGACTCAACTTCTCTATTCTTTGTACCAAGAAAATTTAGTAGTATTTCAACCTCCTCAATCTTTTCTTAATGCAGAAGATAATCAAAAATGTTATTGGCAATGGGATATAGATCATATTGAAAGGGTGTCTATTACCGATAATGTAGTTGAATTGATGGTAAGTAAAATTGAAAAATTAGAGCTAAAAACTCAAAATATTCTCAAGTTAGCGGCTTGTATTGGTAACCAATTTAATTTAGAAATTCTGGCGATTATTAATGGAAAATCTCAAACAATTACTGCTCAAGAATTAGAGTATGCTATTCAGGAAGGACTAATAAATCCTCTGGATAATAACTATAAAATTTCTTTACTTTGGGATGCTGAAGAATTATCAAATCAGCTCTCGGAAAATTATTTTGAATTGGCAAAATATATCCCCTACAAATTTTTACATGACCGAGTACAACAAGCTGCCTATTCTCTAATTTCAGAAGCAGAAAAAAAACAAGTGCATCTACAAATAGGTCGTCTGCTACTGAGAAATATTGCAGAATATGAGTTGCAAAATAAGATTTTTGATATTGTCAATCAACTGAATCAAGGGTTAACCTTAATTACCGAACAATTAGAAAGAGATGAATTGGCAAAATTAAATCTTCAAGCAGGTAAAAAAGCCAAAGATTCTACTGCCTATGAACCTGCGCGGATATATTTAGAAACAGCCCTTGAATTACTATCACCGGATAGCTGGAAAACTCAATCTAATTTAACTTTAGAAATTTATACAGAAACTGTAGAAGTTGAATACCTAAATACTCGATTTGATCGAGCTGAAGCTTTATCATCTATTGTGCTTCAAAACACTAAAGAAATTCTCTATACTATTAAAATTTATGAATTAAAAATTCAATCTTATTATGCTCAACTTCAACTACAAGAAGCTATAGATACTGCTCTAGAAATTTTAAGTAAGCTAGGAATTGTTATCTCTTCTGATATTAGTCTAATGCAGGAAAAAGTAGCTCAAGAACAGGAATATATAAAGTCATTATTGAGAGATAAATCTATTGCCGAATTAGCCGAGCTACCAACAATGACTGACCCTGAAAAACTAGCTGCTGTTCGATTATTAATGAGTATAGCTACTTCTGCCATTATTTGTAATCCTCAACTGTATCCTTTAGTAACCTTAACCACTGTTAGTCTTTGTATTAAATATGGAAACTCACCTTTAGCAGCTAGCGCCTATGTCTTTTATGGACTATTTTTATGTGGAGGGATGCAAGATATTGATACTGGATATGAGTATGGAAAATTATCTTTAGGTTTGTTAAATAAGTATGATACTGATGAGGCTAAACCATTTGTTATTCATCATTATTATGGATTTATTCGTCATTGGAAAGAACCTTTTAAAAAAATCAGTCTCAGAGATTTTGAAGATACAATTCAAATTGCAATGGAATTGGGAGACTTGGGTAAGGTTGGTTACAATGTTATCTCTCATTCTCTTCTTTCAATTTTTAGAGGTTGGAATCTAGAAGATATTAAACCAAAGTTTGAGGCTTATAGTAATTTAATTCTCAAATTACAACAAGAATATGAATTTTATTACTATGAAGCTTGTAAAAAAATGGCTTTAAGTTTATTACAAGAACACCGAGATAATAACTATCTGCTATTTAAAAAATCTCAGTCAGAAGAAGAAAATTTAATACAGTCTTGGATTGATGCTGATACACAATGGCTGCTGTTTATTTATTGTCTAAGTAAAACTTTTACCTGCTATTTTTTCAAAGATTATCACATAGGATTAGAGACGGCTTATTTATCTGAAAAATATGGGGAATCTGTTTCTGCTTATCTAATTTATCCCCAGAATATTTTTTACTCTGCATTAACTCTTTTAGCTGCTTATCCTCAAGTCGATAGCGAACAAAAAAAGATTATCCTAGAAAAAGTTGCACAGTATCAAACAAAGATTTTTTCTTTTCAGGAAAATTGTCCTGAGAATTATGGAAATAAATATGATTTAGTGGCAGCAGAAAAAGCACGAGTTTTAGGAGAAAATTGGCAAGCACAAGAATTGTATGAAAAAGCGATTCAAGGTGCAAAAAAACATGAATTTATCCATGAAGAAGCTTTAGCTTATGAACGAGCAGCAGAATTTTATCTCGCCCTTGATAGAGAAGAAATCGGTCAATTGTACTTAAGAAATGCCCATCATTGTTACAGTCGTTGGGGTGCGACAGCTAAAGTCAAACAGTTAGAATCAGAATATCCCCAGTATTTCTTAGGAGTAACCGATAGAAGTCAATCAAAAGGTATTAGTACAACTATTTCTACCACCGGATCTAGTGGAGAAATTCTTGATTTAGCAACAGTTATTAAAGCATCTCAAGCAATTTCTGGTGAAATTAAATTGGAAAATCTCCTGCACAATTTAATGAAAATTCTGATTGAAAATGCCGGGGCACAAACAGGTTTTTTGATTCTCAACCATAAAGGTAGTTGGGTTATAGAAGGTAAAGGAACAATAAATAGCGATGAAGTTACAATATTACAATCAATTCCGATAGAGTTTGTAGATCCTGAAACATCAATTCCGATTTTACCAACTACGATAATCAATTATGTAATCCGCAGTCAAGAAAATATTGTACTCAACGATGCTACCCACCAAGGACAATTTATTGATGACCCTTATATTATTGCCAAACAAAGTAAATCAATTCTCTGTACTCCTTTAATTAATCAAGGTAAATTAAGTGGAATTATTTATTTAGAGAATAATTTAACCACAAGTGCATTTACCTCAAAACGAGTCGAACTTTTAAATATACTTTCTGTTCAAGCTGCTATATCTATTGACAATTCAAGACTTTATGCACAAGTTAGGGAAAACGAAAGTAGGTTGGCTCAATTTTTGAATGCTATGCCAGTTGGCGTGGCAATTCTAGATGCTTCCTGTAGTCCCTACTACCTTAACCAAGTTGGCGAGGAATTATTGGGTAAGGGACTAACATCAAATATCACAGCAGAACAAATACCCTCAATTTATCAACTTTATAAAACAAGCACAGGTGAAATATACCCATCAGAAGACCTGACTTTGATCCGAGTTTTACAAGGCGAAAGTTTAAGCACGGACGATGTTGAAGTTCGCCAAGATAACAAGGTAATTCCTCTGGAAAGTTTTTCTACACCTATTTATGACGAACAAGGAAAAATTACTTATGCCATTTGCGCTTTTCTAGACATTACAGAACGAAAAAAAGCCGAAGCCGATCGCCAACGTTTTACTAATGAACTATTTCAACTTAATAAAGCTTACGAACGTTTTGTTCCTAAGCAGTTTCTTGAATTTTTAGATAAAGAAAGCATTGTTGATGTAGAATTAGGCGACCAAGTACAATTAGAAATGTCAGTTTTATTTTCCGATGTTCGTAATTTTACTACAATGTCGGAAGCAATGACTCCTGATGAGAATTTTCGCTTTATTAATTCTTTTTTATCAAGGATGGAACCGGCAATTTTAGAGAATCAAGGTTTTATTGATAAGTACATCGGCGATGCAATAATGGCTTTATTTTCTGGAGATGCAGATAATGCAGTGAAAGCTGGTATTTCTATGCTCAAGCGACTGAACAAATATAACCAAGAACGTATTAATTCTGGCGAGCCTCCTATTGGTATTGGTGTCGGTATTAATACTGGTCTTCTTATGTTGGGTACTGTCGGTGGCCAAAATCGCATGGATGGTAGTGTGATTAGTGATGCTGTCAACTTGGCTGCTAGGGTGGAAAGTTTGACGAAAAATTATGGGGTGTCGTTGTTAATTACGGAACAGACTTTTTCACGACTGACACAACCAAGTAACTATGCCATTCGCTCTATAGATACAGTAAAAGTCAAGGGTAAATCGCAAAAGGTAACTATTTATGAAGTTTTTGATACCGATATGCCTGAAGTGAAGGAAGGTAAACTCAAAACCCTAGAACAGTTTACACAAGCCATATTCCTTTATAAGTCTGGTCGGTCATTGGAAGCAAGGCAACTGTTTGCAGAATGCTTGAAAGTGAATCCCAGCGATGTAGTTGCTAAAATATACCTCGAACGTTTATTCATTCCTTAACATTCTCCTGAGGTTGTGCAACTGTAACAACGGGAGTACTTGACAGGCTTTAGGCCGGCAGATAGATATTTATAGAACCCCTAAGCGTATCTTTATAAATATGCGCGTTAGCTAGGAGTTAGGAGACAGGAGTTAGGAGACAGGAGACAGGAGACAGGAGACAGGAGTTCAAGAATTAAGAATTAAGAATTTAGAATTACCTCTCATTGAAAATAAGAGGATTGACGAACAGGAAAATTTTTATTTATTATCCCCTATCCAAGGGGAGGCTTTAAACCACAATATTTCGGTAAGAGGTAAGAGGGAAGATGTGGGGAGAAATAATAAAAAAAATTCAACACTCCTTGAGATAATTTTTCCTCATTCTTGATGCACGAAAAGACAAGACTAGCATAATTATATAGATCTCAAATGGGTTCTATAGGGCTAAAGCCCTACTACAAACAAAAAGTTTTTGTTCGCTTATTATTCAGATTTGATATCACGATATCTGACTATTACGAATCACCCAACCCATTAAATTTTGCCATTCAGAAGTTTTAGCCAATTTATCAGCATCTAAATCATCCCCCATATTCTCAGAAAATCCTGTGAAACTCTCAATCCAATTAATCACCGTTCCCACAGGTAAATAGGGGGAATATTTCCAAGACTTTTGTAAATACTCCACCATCTCAGAATAAAAACCTGTATAGTACAAATACCAAGAACTCCAAACCAAAGTATTGTAACGCACCTGCTTTTCCAATAACCTAACCCCCAAAGGTAGAGACTCAGAGGTAAAAAACTTATCCAAAACCCGATTAATAGATCGCGCCTGAGAAACTCCATCCCGCATAGTATTCCGATCGTGCTGACGATAACAAACAGTAGACTGTCGTAACCAATCAGCCTCACAACCCTGCAAAGCCAAACGCAATAACAAGTCTACATCCTCCGCTTGACCTAATCCTGCTTCAAAACTCCCCACCTGTTTTAACCAATGTCGCCGAAACATCAAAGTACCCATTGTGCCAATTGGTTTCCACCGCAACCATCCTTCCAAATCTAACTTAGGCACATAATTCCAAGGTGTCTCATCCTTAATAGTATCACCCTGCTGATTCACTCTGCGCCATCCACTGTGAACAATTCCTAAATTTGGTTGGGCGTCAAATACTCCCACTTGAGCAGTCAGTTTATCCGGTAAGAAAAAATCATCTGCATCCAAAAAAGCGATTAATTCTCCCCGCGCCAAATCAATACCATGATTCCGAGCAGCTGAAACCCCTTGATTTTCTTGATATACATAATTGATCGTCTCAATATAAGGTTGCAGCGCCAAACGGGTATTGTCTGTAGAGCCATCATCAATCACAATGATTTCATAAGATTGATAGGTTTGGGCTAAAATGCTTTCTATCGCTTGACTAATATAGCGATCGCAATTGTATACGGGTATAATCACACTCACCCGTGGAGTTGTAGCAGTAGTTGACATCAAAATTATTCCTGATGAATATCAATATGTTTATAGGTATTTTACTGATTTAGGTTTTTAGTAGTCTATCCTTTACTTATATCCTACTTAGTAACCTCACATTCAGAATAATAATCTATAAATATATACTGCTACGCAGAAGGCAATCAGATAAAAGTCGATCGCAAAAGATTTTCAGCTTTTACCAATTTCCTAAAATATTTGCCGAGTGCTATGCCTAATTTTTTCCAATGCAACTATCTATGTATAGATTTAGACTTGCCTAATGTAGAGGAGCAAAAAAATAAAGAGTCCCTAATTGCTTTCCAGTATAACTGATAAAATTTATCAGTATCTACTGAGGGACTCAAAGTTTCTATAATACGTTGTCCTACCAGAGAGAAGAACACCATAAGCAATGTGATTATTATTATGAACCTAATGAAAAAACTTGTCAATACTTTTTTGAGATTTTACTAAAAAAATTTGCATTAATAATGCTTATTACCAACATAAACAAGTTATGTTGCTAAAATTTAGTTATTTTTTAAGGTTTTGCTGAGTTGTGTTGCAAAAATTAATGATAAAAAATCTCAAAATATACTTGACAAAATCAGAAATTTATTGAATATTAGTTGCAATAAGTATGTAATATACTTTCACTTACAAGGCCAATATCTATGACAACTGTCATTATGATTTAATCTTTTCCAGAAAAATCAAAAACTATTGATTTGTGGACTTGTAATGGACTTTTAAACCTGAAGGCAAAAAAATGACCACTACAAATTAGTGGCCAAAGATATGTATTTTGATTGAAAATATGATACCACAATTAGCGACCAAAGAAAAATCTTCCACTCATTTCAACAATACAGAATAAGGACTGAGTATCAAGTTGATGCTAAGATGAGCGATCGCATTCTCAAGAGAATCAGCTCACGACTAAAAATTACAGAAAATTAGAATCTATCTTGAGGCAGTTTTATTCCTAATACTGCCATAAATGTTGTCTTTTTTGAGAAAATTTTGCTAATAGTAGCAGTATTTTTTTATATAAAAGTCATCTAATTTTCTGTGATTAAAAATAGATAATTTTGGCAAAATTATCAGTCTTACTAACCTAATTTTTGATAATTTAATCTCTATAAAATAGAGACAAAAAATAGCGCAAAAGCCATCTTTACTGTAATTGCTGAGACATTAGCAATTGTAAATTATATTGTCTATAATCAGATTAATAATCTCTTAATTGTTTTTCTATATCTTTTCAAAAAAAAGTAATTAATCATACAGTTTTTCTGATTTATTTCAACAATTATGTTGAGTATAGGCAGTTACTAATTAATGTATAAAAATTAGTATGTACTGTTTTGAAAAACTATTGACCATAATTCAAAGAGGTAAAACTTCATGCAAACTTATGGTACTCCAGAAGTTAAATACGATTGGTGGGCTGGAAATGCCCGCTTCGCTAAACTATCTGGTTTATTCATATCTGCTCATGCAGGTCAAGCAGCTCTAATTACTTTTTGGGCTGGAGCATTTACTCTGTTTGAAATATCTCAATATTCCCCCGATTTACCCATGGGAGAACAGGGTTTAATCTTACTTCCTCACCTAGCAACTTTAGGTTTAGGAATTGGAAAAGGTGGAGCAGTTGTAGATACTTATCCCTATTTTGTAATTGGTGTTGTACATCTAATTTCATCAGCAGTATTAGGTGCAGGAGCGCTTTTTCACACCTTTAAAGCTCCAGAAAGTTTAAAAGATGCAACAGGTGGAGCGAAGAACTTTCACTTTGAATGGGATGACCCTAAAAAACTCGGTATTATCTTAGGTCATCACCTACTTTTCTTAGGATTTGGTGCTTTATTATTAGTAGCCAAAGCTATGTATTTTGGTGGGCTTTATGATGCGACAACTCAAACAGTTCATGTAGTAACAAATCCCACTCTTGATCCATTAGTAATATATGGATATCAAACTCATTTTGCCACTATTAGTAGTTTAGAAGACTTAGTTGGAGGTCACATTTATGTGGGATTTCTTCTAGTTTTAGGTGGCATTTGGCACATTATTAAGGAACCTCTTCCTTGGGCGAAGCGGGTTCTCATATTCTCTGGTGAAGCAATTCTTTCTTACTCTCTAGGTGGAATTGCTCTAGCAGCATTTGTTGCAGCTTATTTCTGTGCCGTTAATACTTTAGCTTATCCTGTAGAGTTTTACGGTCCAGTTTTGGATATTAAGTTGGGAATTACTCCTTATTTTGCGGACAGTGTAGAGTTGCCTTTAGGTATTCATACTGCTCGTTGTTGGTTGGCAAATTCTCATTTCTTCTTAGGATTCTTCTTCTTACAAGGTCATCTCTGGCACGCTCTGCGAGCTATGGGTTTTGACTTTAAGCGTGTTGAAAATGCTTTAAATAGTGTAGCAGAAGAATCTTAATCTGATAAGTGTTTGAGAGTTGGAATTTTTGAATCTGATTTCTGAGATTCCAACTCTCAATCTATATCTCTGGAAGGGTTATACTAGAAAGCCTGTAGCCAATCTGTTGGCAAGTGATTCGGGAAGCGAAAAATTGCTATAACTAAGAAATTTTGCTTTAGGGCTTGACAACCGAACTGTAGTTGTGAGTAAATATAAATAGTAAATAGAAATCTTTCGCATTTATCTTGAGGAGAATACTGTAGGATAGGTTAAATGAAAGCACAACCTAAAAGATTCGACATCTCCAGAAACGAAATTTTAGCCTAAGAATTACAAGGTTTTGAGATTAATTTCAGAGAAGTTTATTATGTATCGCTTTTTAGTTTTTGCTGCTTTACCTAAACCATATCATTAATCAACAGGAGATAAAATTATATTGAGTTTTATTTTGCTAGCTTATTGAAAATTTTTATCAAATTTTCCCTAGGGTATAAATTAATAGATTTTGAGCGCAGCAGTTAGATATCACTTCAGACAAAAATTAAAATTTAAGCATAACTATTTTTTGCTAGATAGCCTTTAACTTGATTATAGCTACTACTTAATCAAAGAATAAACAATTTAAAATTCTCAAATAATATCTGAAAAATCATTAATATCTATCTAACAAATTTTAAAATAGATAAAATATGATAGTAACATTTTTTTATTTGATAAATCACGTATAGGAAATCGAAAAAAATGACAGATTCAAAAAAACTAGCTTCATCGAAAATAAAACGATATGAAAACAACTGCGATCGCAAATATTTTTTCAAGGATTTAGAAGCAGAAAATAGTTATCAAAGTCAAACAATAATTACAAACAAAAATATGAACAAACTACACAGTGATTGGTCTGGTTATTGTGATGAATTAGACTATGACTAAGTTCTAATTCAAGAGTTTGAAAAGTTCTCAAACCAATATCTAAAGTATAAGAAAAAAAACTACTACTACGGAGGTAAAAATGTCAAAAATCGGTCTTTTTGTTGGTAGCACAACAGGTAAAACTGAAGAAGCTGCAGAAATTATTCAGAAAGAATTTGGTGGTGACGGAGTAGTTACTATCCATAATATGACTGATGTAAGTCCTGAAGATTTTAATGGTTATCAAAATTTAATTATTGCCAGTCCTACCTGGAATATTGGTGAACTACAAAGTGACTGGGAAGGTTTCTTTGATGAACTAGATAATATTGATTTCAACGGCAAAAAAGTTGCCTATTTTGGTACAGGAGACCAAATAGGATATGCTGATAATTTTCAAGATGCCATGGGTATGTTGGAGGAAAAAATCTCTAGTTTAGGAGGTACTACTGTTGGACATTGGTCTACAGATGGTTATGATTTTACTGAATCCAAAGCAGTTAAAAATGGCAAGTTTATAGGGTTAGCCCTAGATGAAGATAATCAAGCCGAATTAACAGAAGAACGGATTAAAACATGGGTAGGACAAGTGAAAACAGATTTTGGAGTTTAGTCTAATTTAATTAACAAAGTTCTCAGATTTTACTAAAGTTAATTAAGTCAAATAAATTCCTTTAACTTTCAAATTTTATAATAGAAGGAAGATTTCTGAAAAAACGGAAAGTAATGTTTGAGAAATATCTAGTTGAGACCCAAAAAATAATACTAGAAAACCTCAATATATACTTCTAATTTCAGATACTTCCTTCTCCCAAAATTATCATCTACTCAAAGGTACTATTTATTTATTAGTATCTTAATAACTTAGGAGAATGAAGAGCAATGTCTAAAATTCCAGATGTATTGTGGTTAAATACCAGCCCTAGTCTACAAATTTTTAATCAGCGATTAATTCGTTACTTATCTAGAAAAGTTTTAATTGCAGAATGGGATTATTTGCAAACTCCCGACGATCCTTGTGTTCCAGATATAGCTGTAACTTTACTTCATGATTATCTCAAATCTATAAATAAACCTATTCATCTTATTGGTCATAGTACAAGTGGATTAGTAGGATTAATGTATGCTCGTAAATATCCAGAAAGAGTGAAATCTTTAACCTTATTATCTGTAGGTGTTCATCCCACAGTTGATTGGCAAGCACATTATTATGTACATCGCCATCTTTTACCTTGTAGTCGTGAAATAAGTTTGGCTAATATGGTAAAAAGTTTATTTGGCGAGCAAGATAGAAAAATTACTCAAAATTTAGTCAGGATATTGGAGAGAGATTTAGATTTATCTCCATCTCCTCATTCATTATTAAAACGCCAAAGTATGATTCCGAGAGAAGTTCCTGTACCTTTAATGGTATGTGGTAGCCATGATGATGTAATTATCGATCCTAATTTAATTCAAGGATGGCAACCATTTTTAAAACCAGAAGATCGGATTTGGGAATGTCCTGAAGGTCGTTATTTTTTCCATCATTTTTCACCTCTAAATGTAGCCAAACCACTTCTAGAATTTTGGCAAGAAAATAGCTTAGTTTTATCGGATATCACTCCACAAGTAATAGCAAGTTAAATGTTCTATTGCTGATATTTGCACAGTAGTTAATTAGAATATCATCATTGCTAATTATGGCTTGCTGATTAAGCATAAAAGCATTTACAGATAAAGGCTAAAGTCTTTTTAGTGCTAAAAAAGTGCCAGCTTTTAGGAGGGAATTACTGAAAATGTCAGCATTTTAGCAGACAATAGAGAAAAAAATCTCAGACAATTATTCCTCCTATATCCTCTGTAATTCCCATTATTCCTCACTGTAGGTCGCAAATCTGACGAAGCCCCTACTTCAATGCTCCCCTCATACATCAGACTTTTTCAGCAAATCCTAATTAGTTACTGATTTCAAGCATAAAATAGTGTCTTATTTGACATTATTTTTAACTTATAAACCCTATAACTAATATAGTTAGCGATCGCTTCAGTTTTTGGCTAGTTATACTACTACCTCTAGCTAGGAATTTTTCACCAAGCATTTATTTTATATAGTTGAAACTATGATTAATTTTCTCCCTGAAGAAATACTTCAAAGTCTAGCTCGTACCATTTTTATGATTGGTATGATATCACTAATTATTATAGGTTTACGTAATTTTTATGTAACGTTTCAGTCAGGAATAAGTTATCTTAAACGACTACATCAAATTCCCTGTAGTCGCTGTACATTTTTTACAGGAGACTATCGTTTAAAATGTACTGTACATCCTTACAGCGCACTTACTGAAACAGCAATAAATTGTAGTGACTATGAAACAAATAATAATCTAGCAAAAGCCTTACAAGTATGTGAAGCTAATTCACAATACTCTCATTCCCAAGGTACAAACCCAGCAACTCACAATTAATTTACTCAAAAAAAATTAGCTGAGAAGTAACTGTTGCATAAGAGGCAAAAAAACCTAAATTTGGTAGGGGGTTTGTTCATTAATTGATAATGGATAATGAAAACTATCTCTAATTATCCATTATCGATTGGTAAGCAAACCCCTACGAGACCTATACTACTGGATTTGATATAACTGATAGCTGATGACTGATGAATGTTAGTGCAGCATTCCCCAGGAAATGCTCACAAAAATACAGATTCTGCAACATAAATAGGAGAAGAAAAGTGAGCTTAAATTCAGTAATTACTGCATCCCCTAAATTAAAGTGCCATCAATTTAAACGCCGTCAACTAATGCCATTGACAGATGTATTATTATGGCGAATAGATTCTGGAGTAGTTCGTACTCTAACCAAAAATGAAGAAGAAAATATCATTACTCTAGGATTTTGGGGTCAAGGAGACATTGTTGGTCAACCTTTATTTCCTTTGTATCCTTATCAAGTTGAATGTTTAACTATTGTCGAGGCAAGTATTTTACCAAGGGGTTATTTTTATGCTCAAGAAGTAATGCTTTCTCATATTCAAAGAACTCAAGAACTCTTAAGAATTATTCATTCTAGAAAAATCAAATGGCGACTATTGAGATTATTAAAATGGTTAGCAGATCGATTTGGGAATCAACTGCCAGAAGGGCAAATACTTGATATTCGGTTAACCCATCAAGAAATAGCTGACATTATTAGTACCAGTCGTGTAACAGTAACGCGACTACTAAATCAGTTTGAACAGGAAAATAAAATTGGGTGGTCACACAGTAACTGTTTAATTCTTTTTAATCACTAAAAAGACAATTGGTCAACTCTTGCAATACTTTTAATCCTTTCCTCGAACCTCGAATAAGTTGCAAACCAGCAAGTGGTTGTCGAAACATAGCGATCGCTAATGGTAAGGATCGTAAATTTCCAGATGATGTTATAGCAGAAGAGAGATCGGGAAGGTCATAGTAACTGTCATCGCTGACTACTCTCACCATCGCCACAGAAACAGAAAGATTAGCAAAGAAATTGAGAATAGCAAAACCTTCCATATCTACTACTTGTGCACCAGTATTTTTTCCCAGTAGTTGTTTTTCCTCCGCCTTGTAGATGAAGCGATCGCTAGTTAAGCTTCTAACTAGAGATGCTTTTCCTTGTAAATGTGTTTGCAATTCGCTAGTCAAAACATCATTGCACTTTTGCCGAAGTAACTGAGACTCATCAAATAAAACACACTCATCATAAATAACCACATCTCCAGGTTGATATTGACTAGAGAGACTACCGCATAATCCCATTACCAATACTCTTGATGGTTGCTGAGAGCAAAAATCCTGTTTTTCTTGCCATTGATGCAAATACCGAGTCACAGATGTAAAACCAATTGGTAGAGGTAATAATTTTGGAGCTACAGATAACCTACAGCTAAGACCTCGCTTCACAGACTTAAATTCTGGCCCTTGGACAACTAAAATTGTATCAATCATTTCCATTAGATTTCAAGAATTAAGAATTTAGAATTTAGAATTTAGAATTACCTCTCATTGAAAATAAGAGGATTGACGAACAGGAAAATTTTTATTTATTATCCCCTATCCAAGGGGAGGCTTTAAACCACAATATTTCGGTAAAAGTTTAAAATAATTCTAAGGTTTTGGCTATGTTAGTAACATATCTGAGAATTAGTTAGAAATATAAGTAATGGCATTGGTAAATCAAAAGATGAAATTTGTCTTGGCAACTCCTTCCTGGTTGTCCTCACCGGGGTTGGCACAGGGGAGTTACCCCAAAAGATAAATCATCCCATTAATTACCAATATCTAAGTAACAAAACAAGAAAGGATCATTTATAAATGTCAACATCTTATATATTTAGTGATGCTCAAAATATTAAAGAATTAGAGCGACTACAGGCGATCGAACAAATTTTTGACCCCAAAACTCGCCAACGAATTTTAACAACCGGAATTACGAACAAATGGCAATGTTTGGAAGTGGGAGCAGGAGCAGGATCTATCGCCCAATGGTTAGCAACAATTGTTGGAGAAAGTGGAAAAGTGGTGGCAGTGGATATAGATACTCGTTTTTTAGCGAATGTTCAATCATCGAATCTTGAGGTATTACAAGCAGATGTTCGCCATCTTGCCCTCGAAAATCAATCCTTTGACTTAATCCATGTACGTTACCTACTTATCCATATCCTAGACTTTGAAGTTGCCTTATCAAAGATGTTAGATTTGCTCAAACCTGGTGGATGGATAGTGATTGAAGAACCAGATTTTTCTGCAGCTAAAGCTGTTGTGGGAGATAATAGAATGTGTCAATCTTTCAATCAAGTTAATCTTGCTATTGAGCAGATGTTTGCAGATAAAGGAATGGATTACGCTTTAGGGAGGAAGTTGCCAGAGATATTTCAGAAGTATGACTGGCAAAAGTTATCCCTAGAAAATGATACTCCTATTTCTGCTGGAGGATCGGGAATAGCCAAAATGATGAAAATGTCTACAATGCAGCTTGCACAAAAATATATTGCAACTGGTAAAGCAACCCAGTCTGACATTGAAAACTTTTATTTGTTTGCAGATGACTCCAATTCATCAGCTATTTATTATGCCACAGTAGGAGTTATTGCTCAAAAATCTGATGTCATATCAAATCCGGTAGCATTGGTTTAATTAGACAAAGAGTGTGGGGAGGGTGGGAAGTGTCGGAAGTGCGGAGAGATGGGGAGCATTGACTTAATCAAAGAATAACGATATAATACGTTATAAACTGTACTATTAGACAGATTGTGTTTGCTGCGCACATGAAACACAAATAAATGAAATGAAATCCATTAGAACCAAGCTCAAACTGAATAACCAGCAAAAAACTCTGATGGCTCAACACGCGGGGTATAGCAGATGGTGCTATAACTGGGGTTTAAGTTTGTGGAATGCTGCTTACAGAGATGGTTACAAGCCTAATGCTCGAAAGTTAAGAGAGGTTTTTACCAATCACACAAAACCACTTTACCCTTGGATGAAAAACTTGTCATCAAGGGTCTATCAATATGCTTTCATCAATTTAGGTGAAGCATTTAAGAGGTTCTTTAAAGGGTTGGGTAAGCGTCCAAGGTTTAAGAAGAAAGGTAAACATGATTCCTTCACAATTGATAATTGTGGAAAACCAATAGAACTAAACGGATGGAGCCACAAATTACCTTTTATTGGTATTGTCAAAACTTATGAACCCATTGAGGCAACAACTAAAAAAATCACCATTAGTAGACAAGCAGGTGATTGGTATTTGAGCTGTAGCCATGAATTTCAGGCCATAACCACACCAAAAAAAACTGATGTTATCGGTGTAGATTTAGGTGTGAAAACCTTAGCAACTTTAAGTGATGGAAAGGTATTCAAAAGTGTAAAATCCTATCAGAGTATGACAGCTAAGTTATCTCGGCTGCAATACCTACATCGTCATAAAAAGGTTGGCTCTGCTAACTGGAGGGAAGCACAACTGAAGATAGCCAAGTTGCATAGAAAAGTAGCCAACATCCGCAAAGACGCACTTCATAAATTGACAACATACTTAGCCAAAAACCACGGCAGTATTGTCATAGAAGATTTAAATGTCAGCGGAATGTTACGCAATCATAAGCTAGCGAAATCTATAGCCGACCAAGGATTTTATGAGTTTAGGCGACAGCTAGAATATAAGTGTCAATGGTACGGATCTGAGTTGGTAGTCATTGATAGATTCTTTCCATCATCAAAAACTTGCTCAAACTGCGGTCATGTCCAAGATATGCCGTTAAATGTAAGGACTTATGACTGCCCTGAGTGTGGCTTGTCAATAGACAGAGATTTAAACGCTAGTATTAATTTGAGAGATGCGGTCGGCTTGACCGTCAATGCTTGTGGATGAGTAGCCGCCGACGGTCTCAGTTGAAGCAGGAAGTAAACAGTAAAATGTCATGTTATGACGTTTTATATCGGTTTTATGAAGCAGTAGCAAATAGGTATGAAAAACTGATTTCCATACATTGTCGGTCGTGTTGTTTCCACGGTAGGATGGAAACAAGCTGGTTTCCCACTTACCGAATTTTTATGATTAAATTAATATAGGGTTTGCTGATTAAGTCTAAAAGCATTTACAGGTAAAGATTTTACCCTTTTTTATACTAAAAAAATGCCAGCAGAGGTCAGTTTGATGCTTAAATAATATTATACTTTAATAATCCTATCAATTCAATCTAATTGTAGGGGAGTCCATGGAACTTTCCTACTTTTTCTGCTGTTCAGGTAATTTAGTGATGCCTGATGTTATGAAAATAATTAAACTACAAATTACCACTATCGGTACTACTGGCAAAAATCCTAAAGCGAAACTTTTAGGAATAATACCTACCTGAAAACCAATAACTGCTATCTCACCAAAAATAATCGAAATCATACAACTCAGAGGTGAAATATTTTTGCCATATAAAGCAGCAATAACTGTAGGAAATAATACTGCTAAACCAGTAAAAGCTTGAGTAGCGATCGCTGCAATTGTCGCCGGAGGATTTGCTGCTAAAATTAGACCAATTATTGCTAAAATAACGATTAAAATTTTGCCGACAAAAGTTTGTTCTTTTAGGGAAGCTTGGGGGCGAATATAAACAATATAAATATCCCTAGTCATCATAGAACTTAATGCTAAAAGTTGAGAATCAAGGGTTGACATGAAGGCTGCCAATGCTCCTACCATTACTAATGAAGCAATGCCAGTTGAGGTATATTCAGCTAACATCATGGGAAAAATTCTATCTGCTTCTTTTCCCACTAAATCGGGAAAATTAATATGACCCCACATTCCAATTAAAACCGGACAAATAAACATTGTGCAAGTAATTAATGGATATAAACTAGCAGAAAGTTTGAGTGAATTAGCACTTTTCGGAGTATAAAAACGCATAAACATTTGGGGAAACATCGGCACACTTAAACCCCAAAGCAACATATAACTAAACCATTTGTGGGGAGTGAAAAAGTTATTCATGCCAGAACGAGAAAAAAGGTCTGGTTTGAGTTGATAAACAGTTTGATTAGCTTCATCAAAGCCACCGATATTTTGGGAGATAGCAACTACTGCAACTATCATTAAAACAAACATTAATACCCCTTGCAAAACATCGGTTAAGGCTACACTTTTCATTCCCCCCACAAACACATATAAAACAATGATGAAAGTCAAAAAAGCTGCTCCCCAAAAATAGGGAATTTGCCCATTAGTTAAATTTTCTATCATATAACCGCCACCGATTGGTTGTAGGGTTAAATAAGGTATGGTAAAAATTACCATCACGGCTAAAAATAGTAGTTTAAGTGGTTGACTGGGGAGACGATTTTCGATTAATTCTGAAGGAGTAATTAAACCTTTTTCTTTACCGAAAAGCCAAACTTTATAACCGATGAAATAAAATGTAATTCCGACTAAGGCAGTACCAAATCCTATCATTGGATAAAAACTGATGCCAATTCGATAACCAGCACCAGAAAGTCCGAGAAAAGCAAAGGCACTAAAATTTGTGGCAATAAGAGTAAAAAATAGAACTACAGAGCCGATTTTTCTATCTGCTAGAAAGTAATCTTCTGGTGTATTTTGTTGGCTACGATAACCAATAATTCCAACGATTAAAGTAGAGAGTAAATATGCACCAATAAACAAGTAAGGAATTAGGTTTTCGACCATGATTAATTTTCCTCTTCAGTTTCAGATTTCCAGAAAGTTTGAGAGAAAATAAAAATAGCACAGGCGAGGATAATTTGCAAACCAATAAAATAGAAAACCCAGGGTGGGAGATGGAGAAAGGAAAAAGAAATAGTTTGTTTCCATGACCAAAAGTCTAGGGAAAGTAGGAAAATTATGGTAAAGCAGAAACACCAGAAATAGGCAGATTTGAAAATGTTGAAGTTGTTCATATTTTAATTAGGGAGTAGGGAGTAGGGAATAGGGAAGACAGGAGTTAGCAAATAGTTATGATTTCCTTTATCCTGAAGATTTTAGGACTGACCTATTATATTACTATTTTGCCATATATATTATAAGGGACCTTGGATACAAGGTCCCTATAACTTTTTAATTTATCTGAAAATTGTATTAATTAGTATAAGGATTGGGCTTAATATCAGGAATTTCAAAATTACATTCTCTCAATACATCTTTTAATTGTGGTGAAATCGCATTCTTAAATATCATAAAAACTAGCAATGGATTAATATGAGGATCGTGATTTTTGTACCACTCATCAACTGCCTTTTCAAAATCTGGTTTTGATTGCTGAAATTTATCTCCATATTTAACAGAGCATCGCATTAATCTTCCTGCAAGTTCCATAGGTGTTGGTCTTGTTTCTTTTGTCGCCCACTTTTCTGGAAATTCTTGTTTAAAACAAAGACAATTCAAAATATAATTAACGTTGGGTGAATATCCATAAGCAACGTGATTAAATCCTAAACAAGCTGCACATTGAATTAGCTCTTTGAGTGTAAATTGATATTTATAATTACCTGATGATTCGTACTGTTCTTTGCCTATTTTATAGCAATGATCGCCATTTGGTTCGACTAAAATAATCCCTTTTCTGGCAACTCTCAACATCTCATAAATACACAAGTATGGTCTCGGTAAATGATGCAAAGATTCTTTAATAAAACAGTAATCAACGGAATTATCTGCAAATGATAAATTTTCGGCATCTTCTTTGGCAAAATCATCAATTAAGTTTCTTTTTTTGGCAACTTCTAGCATTTCTGTAGCAATATCAGTGGCGATTGCTTTATTGCCAAATTTTTTAGCAATTTGTGCCTCATGTCCACCCTTACCATCCCCTATAGTAACAATTTCACTAGGTGCTATGTGTTGAAAAAACTTCTCTAGTTTATGAAGAGGATAGTTTCTCGACCAACTATGTGAATTTTCTACATCTAAATAAGTACAACTCTTATCATCTTCCACAATTTTTTTAAAGGAATTACTGTGGCTAGATTCTTGTTTTATTTTTATGTTTTCGTAATTGTTCATTGTCTACAATATTCTTTAGCTTTTTCAAAATTCAAGAACTCTCAAAACGTAAGCATTCAGCTATTAGCACTCAGCAATAAGCTTTTGTTTCTGTGAAGTAATTAAACATATTGACTATAGAGAGTTAAGGTTTTATATGTTCTTTAAATCATACTTCAGTAAGAATTTTAGTGTTTCAATATTGTCATCTAACTTCCTATATATCTGAAGCTAATTTCTGACGGCTGAATGCTTACTTCAAAACATGGGAATTTTTTGTCTAGCAAAAAATTCCCTGTTGATTTAATTCAAATTAAAATCAACTTTATCCAAAATATCTGGGATATTTGAATTTGACTGAATTGGTACCCATTTTCCAGAAGAATAATTGTTTCTTTGCCCCCACTTTAATGCTTGCTGAGAGAAAGTAGACAAGGGAGCTATTAGGATATTAGATGTAGATAAAAGTAAGAAATCTCTAATTTCATCTGATAGCTGATTATCTGAATAAAGCAACTGATTATTTTTTAGTAACTGTTGATTTGACTCCGATATTTCAAACTCTCCATTGTGAGCAATGAAAACATTAACATCTGTATTTTCAAACTTCTTAAATATCGAACTTATAAGCTCGTTATAAAATGCAGAATCTTTATAATATCGACCTCCTTGCCAATTTTTATAATCACCTTGACGAATATGTATGCCAATATTGTTAGTATTTTGATTTAGTGATTTTTTGGCAAAGTCAATTGATGCTTTTGACGGTCGTAAATATAAATTTTCATTGCAATGTCCATCAGGAAATTTGAAAGGATAAGGGTCGTTTACAATGACTAATTTGTGTTTTTTAAAGAACTCAACTAAATCGGTTGGTATCTCAGACCAATTAGTATTCCCATTAGGATCTATATACGCAAGAATTTCAGGTATTATTGAAGAAGCAAAGGCAAAATCACTTACAGAATCTTTCTCTTTTACCTCATTCATACTTTGAACAATTCGTCCTAAAAATCCTCTAAACTTTTCTGACTGATAAAAGATTGATTCTTCCCAGTTTAAAGGCATACTAAATACATCACTAGAATCATCACATAATTCCCCTAGTATTTGTTCTGCATTTGGCAACCAAAAGGTAAAATCATGTCTTTTACACCAATTAATTGCTTGTTCTACCCAAACTAAGGTATTACCAAGGCGTAAATTATTACCTCCTTGACGAAAACAAATAATAGTATTCATAATGCGTAATCACCCGGTATACAACAAAGAACATCATAAGGTATATGTCCATCAATTCTTTTTAAAACATAAGATGGATTAATTTCCCAAATTAATCTGTACATTTCATTTAAGTTAACAGACCAACCAGCACTTCTATTTTCAATTAAACGCATATCATCAATTAAGATAATATCTTTTTTTTCTTTTCTAGTAGCTAATATTTGTTCTAGCTCTGCAACAATGGGGCAACGTTCTGAACCTTCGCCACCACCATTCATGCTTTGTATATGTGCATCAAGCCAAAATGTTATATTACTACTTACTTCTTGGATAGTTGGTTTCAAAACAAATCCTGAATCACCATGGATAATTTGAACTTTTTTATGTTCAATTTCTTTCTCAAATCTCACAGAATTTTCTTCAACAAGAGGTGCGAAAACTTCAAGAGTTAATATTTTATCAAACCCTGCATTTAAGGCTGCTTTTACACCTCCACCATGAAAGGTTCCTGTTTCTACAAAAACCGGGTTAATAAATTGTTTCAAATCAAATTTCATAGACATAGAGTATGCTCCAAAATATTGTTAATTAATTATCTTCAGTAAACAAAGAAAATCAGATAACTGAATCAAGTAACTTCTGCTAGAAAATAACTGGCATTAATTACCAAAAATTTCTTGAAAATCTGGTTTATAAGACTTCCTAAGTTTATGGAAAAAATTTGCCTGAAAATAATTAAATGGATCTACATCAACCACACCGAAACGCTTAAAAATATCATCTAAAACATTAACAAATTTTTCTCTGTATTCTTGTGCTTTTTCGATATGCTTCTCTCTAATGCGCTGTGGATCGCGTGGATTCCGGACAAATTCTTCTACTGCTAAAGCAACTGCATCTGGCGTTGGTTCACAAATAATTGAGTTATATTCGTCATACCAAACATGGCGTCCTCCTTTTGAGGGTGTAGAAACAACAGGTACTCCAGATAAAAGATATTCACTGGAGGCAAAACAAGCACCTTCAGTTTCAGATAAAATTAAACCACAGTAAGCTTGATTAATTTTTTCACATACTTCTTCTGATGATAATTGGCGATCGTTCAAATATTTATGAGGAGGAATTTCTGAGGCAGTATTTCCGTGATTATTTCCTGCTACAAGTGCTAATTGAGATACTTTAGAAGCAAGAAAATGTCTTTTAAATGCACTGCGACGACCTACATAAATAGCATTATAAATTTTATCGAGATTCAGTGGTTGCATAACTAAGTTTTCGTCAATCCAAGCATTCTGATTAATCACCTCTCCTTGAAAACCTTTTGCTGCAAAATTTTCCATTTCTAGAGGGCAATTGTACAGAAAGAAGAATTGGGTTTTATCTAAGTTCAGCAGGGAAAAAATTTTATCAGCTTCTTTAGCAAAAGAAGGGCTATGATACCAACCACAATAAACGAAAAAAAAGTCTGTTTCCCGAAAATGTTGATGCCATTCAGACATCCATTTCCAATTGTGTTGGATGTTTTCTATAATAAAAATCCTGCATTTTTGACTCTCGTAATACACCCTGAATGGGAAGGCTGGATTAGGCCAAGTATAGGAGGGTTTAAAGTCATGTTTACCGATATTTTGAGTTTCTGAATTTACGACTTTCATAGAGTTTTTTTTGCCTCCAATTATGTTAACTAGCTATTAGTTTCTAGAGTTTTTGTTTGTAGTTGGGCTTTAGCCCGAATATAATGATTGCAAGGGCTAAAGCCCAACTACGAGCCAATTATGCTCCTGACCACTATTCAATTTCAAACAAAAAGAGATTTGACAAAATCAATGTGTTCATTTTTCCTCATTTTGTTATAAAAATTATTTTGGAAATAGCTTGATGCTTCGACATCAACTCCAAAGCACTTAAAAACATCAGCTACTACCTGAATAAACTTTTCTCTGTACTCTTTTGCTTGCTCTATATGTTGCTGACGAATGCGTTGTGCATCAGGAGGGTTTTGCACAAATTTTTCTACTGCAGATGCAACTGCTTCTGGCGTTGCCTCGCAAATAATGGAGTTATGTTCGTTATACCAAACGTCACGTCCTCCCAAGGAAGATGTGGATACGACTGGTATGCCACACAATAGATATTCGCTGGAAGTTTGACAAGCTCCTTCTTCTGCGGATAAAACTAAACCACAATGAGATTGATTGATTTCTTCCCACATTTCTGTTGGCGATAGTTGTTGCTCATTGAGATATTTGTATGGAGGTGTATCAGTAAAAGCTTTTCCATGATTAGCTTTTGTTACTAATGCTAATGGGGAAACTTGAGCTGCCAGTTGAGGGCGTTTAGATTTCTTGTTAAAGTCTACATAAATGCCATCGTATATTTTCTCCTTCCCAAGATGCTGCACGATCGCCTTCTCATCAAGCCAGGCATTTTGGTTAATGACATCGCCTTGAAAACCTTTTTCTGCAAAATTTTCCATTTCCAAAGGGGAATTATACATGAAGAAAAATTGTTTCTTATCTAATTTAAGTACGGAAAAAATTGCCTCTGCTTCATCAGCAAAAGTTGGACTTTGATACCAACCTGTCATCACGAAGAAGAAATCTGTTTTGCGGAAACGTTCGTGACATTCTGCCATCCATTTCCAGTTATGCTGAATATTTTCGATGATGAAAATTCGGCAGTTGGGGCTATCATAATATAATCTGAATGGGAATGTTGGGTTCGGCCAAGTATAGGATGGTTTGAAGTCTTCTTTAGTTAATTTCTTAGTTGCTAACAAATTAGCTACTTTCTTTAAACCTTTGGATGCTTTGTTTTTGGGTTTGGTTGCTCCCAGATCGCCTGACGCATATTGGAAAAATAATTTCGTGATGTCATATACAAAGCAGTCTCCTCCGTATCTCATCCACAGTTGTTTGAGTGCTTCACGTTTTTTGTGGAGGAGTGCATCGTCTTTTTGTATTTCTGTCAAGCGATCGGGTAGCGCTTTGATATCTTCTAATTTTTCCGAACAAGTAACTGTTGCTGCATCCCAGAGTGCGCGATCGCCAGGGGGTAAGTAAGTGTCAGCTAAAACAACTGGTATCGCTCCCAAACCAATAGCTTCCCAGAGACGAATTGAATTTGGACCAGATCCCGATGGGCAAAGGGCGAATACACTTTCCTGCATCACTTGTGTAAATTCTTCTGATGCCGAGTTATCTACAAGACCATCAGTTTTTTCCACCTTTTTGAGAATTTGATGATCGTAGACAATTTTGTTGTAATGCCATTGATTTCTTGCTATTATTAATCCTCGGTTATCATCTGATAAAGTATCAATAATTTTAGTTCTTGAATCTGTCAAATAAGATTTGTTCGGGCGAGTTCCCACAAATGAGTATAAATATTTATTTTCTGTTTCTGTTGCCTCAATATCAATTGCTTGTACGGGATAAAGTGGGAAAGGATGCAATGAAATATGTGGATAAGAAGGGAGAACATTTTCATCTTTTTTTGTATGTGACCAAAAAATGTCAGTAATACCAACTTCGCCAAAAATTTCTTCAAATTCTAACATTCGGATATGTTGACAAACTGTGATAATTTTTTTGTATTTTTTCAGTTCATCTTGAAAGCTATTCAACTTTTCTATTAAGACATTGGCTTCGGTTTTATCTTGACTGTGAAATAGTTTGTCAATCAATGTTGCCCAAGGGAATCCAAAATAAACAACATTTTGCTCAAAGTTATCTTTGGTTAAGAATTTATTTGCCATTTGATAGGCATATTTTTCTGTAATTGCCGGGTACTGCCAATCAGAGTCAAATCCTAAAACATTGTGGATTATTTTCTTTTCCTTAGATTTTTCCTTGTCGCTATTTTCTGATTTTTTACTTTCTTCCTTTTGATTCTTTTTATTCAAAGAATCCCATGTTTTATTGATTTGTAATCCGCTCACATTAGATGAGTTTAATGTCCACAAATCTATTTGTATTTTAGATGGTTCATTAATTACAATACTTGGGTAAACCCATGCTGTACCACCCAAAATGCTTGTATCACCATATTTATCGTAGTATCTTAATTGACTTTCCTGAACGTGGACTGTTTTAATATGATGACATGGGTTATAAACTGGGGCACCATGAATGGCAAATAAGTAAGCAATTTTATTATCGCAGCGAGGCACTCCTAAAGAAATTCTTAGAGAATTTTTAAAGGATGTTGTAAATTTAAAATTTCCAGAAACAGCCCAAACATCTTGTGACCAATGAGGACTTTTGTGTAATGTTTGATTTCCGGCTTCTTTTTCATAACGACTTAAAGCTACAAACCCTTGTGGATCGGCAGCAAATATTTCTCGGATGCGGGCAATAGATTCATCAAAATAGATGTCAGTATTGGCAAGTATTGAAATTTGATTCTGACATTTTTGCTCGGTTAATTCTACCCAGTCAAGATAGGTAGGTCTGGCAGATATTTTGACAATTTCAATCTTGGGACTTTCGACTTCTGGGATATGATCGTCATCTATTACTAGAACAATTTTTTCAATTTCATCACATTCTGTATTTTTTTCCAGACAATAAATTAATTCCTTTTGTCTTTCTGAATGTTTGGCTTTGTAATAAGGTGTAAATAAGATTATTTTTGGTTCTTGAGTAACTGCTTTCTGAGAACTATAAACTTCTCCTTGGAAATCTGCAATTTTCTCTTGTTTAACATCTAATTCTGGAGATGATTCAACATTTTTTGCCCACTTTTGTAATTGCCCCAACGCCTGTCCTAAACGGAACAAAACTTGATTTGACTCCCCAGATAAAAGCATTCCCTGACGATAATATTCTGCTGCTTCCAACCATTGTTCCAATTTACCAAAAGCTTCTGCTAAAGCTAAACAACACTCACCTCCATCGGGGTTTATTTCTAGACTACGACGGTAAAATTCCACTGCCTCTGACCACTCCTGTTGCTCAGACTTAGCGACTCCCAAATAATAATACGCTGCTGCTGAATGGGAAGTCTCAAAGGAGTCAGCAGAATATGCTATCGCCTGTTGGAGATACTCTTGTGCTTCTGACCATTGCTTCAACTTAACTAAGACTGTCCCCAAACCTAGATAAAACTCAGACGTATCTGTTTTGAGCCTTACTGCTTGACGCAAATAACCAACAGCTTCCTCCAACTCACCCTGTTGATGCAAAAGCGCTCCTAACTTGTAGAGATACCAGGGTGCTTGAGAGTTAATAGCTACTGCCTGACGATAAGCAGCGATCGCTTCTGACCATTTCTCTAAGTTAACTAAAACATCTCCTAATTTATAATAACCCCAAGCAAAATCAGGATTCAATTTAACAGCTTGGTCATAAACTTTAGCTGCTTCTGACCATTGCCCTAAGTTAACTAAAACATCCCCTAAATTATTATAAGACCAAGAAAAATCTGGCTTGAATTCTATGGATTTATTATAAGCACCAACCGCAGCTTCTAACTCTTCTTTTTCTTGGAAAAGATTACCTAACTTATGATGCACGTCCCATAATTCAGGTTTAATTTCAACTGCTTTTTTATAAACCTTAATTGCTTCTTCTTTCTTGTCCTTATCTACTAAAGCATCACCTAAATACTGATAAGCATCGGCAAAATTTGGATCTACTGAAATTGCTTTACGGTAAGCATTTATTGCTTGGGAAAGTTGCCCTACTTTTACTAATATTTCTGCTAACTTAAAATAAGATAGAGAAGAGTTTGGGTTTAATTCTATGGCATTGCGGTAAGCTGAAACTGCCTCAGAAAATTTTTCTTGTTTAATTAATATCTGGCCTAAATTATGATGAGCTTGCCATAGATTGGGTTGAATTTCAATTAATTTTTGAGAGAGAGTTACTGCTGCTTCTATCTGGTTTTGGTTGACTAAAATATTGGCTAAAGAGTAGTAAGCTTCTGTAAAATATGGATCGGTTTCAATAGCTGTACGGTAACAAGTAATAGCTTCTTCTAATTTTCCTTGTTTAGCCGAAATTTGCCCTAATCTATAGTGGGTTTTGGCATACTTAGGGTCTTGCATAGTTTGATTTTTTGTATCGGTTTTTGTGTCTATTAGCATAGTAAATTAATTTAATTACGATATTTTTTAGTCATCAAAATACATAGCTTGGCGCAGGCAAAAGGAATAGACAAAAAGGAGGAGATAAAGATGATTAGATAAAGTTAATAACTATAGCACTACGCATTTAGGTTAGGAGATTGCTAAATGCTAAAACACACTCACAGATTGCTTTTGAATTTTGAATGTCAGATGTGCGTCTTACATTCTGTTGGCGTAGCCTTTTCGCAGGAAATGGAGACCTCAGAATTACACACTCGCTTTTAACTTTTGACTTGCCGCTATATCATGCGTTAATACTTTAGGGTGACAACTACTTTATATTTATACTTTGGTATTTTTCCCAAATCCTAAAAATTATTCAAATTTGGTATAAAATACTTATAGTGTTTCTCACTAAGCTAAATCTATCTTTTTTTCTTTCCTATTCCCTCTATTGGTACGCGTTCCCTAAAATCTAGAATTTTGTACCTAACAAGTATAGGAATTGCTATATAACTATTTACCCAAACCTAAAATTAGTTCATTATAGATTTTTCTAGATTTTTTACTTCTATCAGGAATTTTTTTAACTTTTACTTAGCTTAGAATATTTTGCAACTTGGTGAGATACAGTTTAACGTTAATATATTTTCCCTCTTTCCTACTCCCTAATAGCAAAACTTGTAGGGTGCGTTATACGGCTAAATTTAGAGTGTGAAAGGAATTTAATAATCCGTCGTAACGCACTATTTTAGATGTGTCATACCAAATCCAGTGATTATATACTGATTATGGAGTAAGGCAATAAGTAATATCATGTCCCGTTGAACAGTGATAATTAAAGCTCGTAGTAGGGCTTTAGCCCTAAGATAGGTATTTATCGGGCTAAAGCCCTACTACAAACAAAAACTTTTTTATCACTGTTCAACCGGACATGATATAATGATCAATAGCAGTAGGGTGCGTTATACGGCTAGAATGTTAGACTGTGAAAGGCATTTAACAATCCGTCGTAACGCACCATTTTAGATGTATCAATCCACTACTAAATGCTGTTTACTGAGCATTTCCATAGGAAAAATTTAGTGAAAGATTACTTTTAACTTGTGCATAGTGCTATACCCCAGAATTTTCTCCCTTATTAACTAGAAAACTGCTGTAAATTAATAGCTTGACGGTAAATTTTTACCGCTTCTTCTATTTCGCCAATTTCTTGTAGTGCATCTCCTAATTGCTGATGTACTTCCCAAATATCGGGTTTTAATCCTATTAATGTTTGAGTATCTAAGTCTAACTGTAATAAAGATAAAGCTTGCCGATAATAATGAATAGCTTCATGCCAGTTTTTCTGCACTGCTAATATTTTTCCTATGTCATAATTAGCACCAGCTAAGTTAGGATTTATTTTCAGTGCTTGATGATAACAATTAATGGCATGATCTATCTGATTTTTATCTTGAAAAGCTTTCCCCATTATTTGAAAAGCTTCTGGCTCTGGTTTAATTTTAATTGCTCTTTCACAGGAGGCGATCGCTTCTGCAAACAATCCTTCTAAATAATAAGTATTGGCTTCTTTTAATATTTCTTTAATTTGTTCTTTTTGAGTGTGCTTTTTCTGATTTTGCACTGCTCTATCTAACTGCCGTGCTTGACGATTTTCTAGTTTTATTTCTGTTGCATTTGGTTGATGAAGATTCTGGTGTGGAATTTCTAACTTGGTTGATATACGAGAATTCATATTAACCTTTAAATTGTTCTGATTTTGATTTTTATCTGCCCATATTTCCTTGGCTTTATGGTGATAACTAACTGCTTCATCTAATCTACCAAGATGTTTTAAAGCAACACTAAGATTATAGTAAACTGTAGGGAAATTAGGATTTAATTCTATAGAGTTTTGATAACAAGATACTGCCTGAGTAATTTGCCCTTGCCTATACAATTTATTTCCTAAATTAAAATGATCGTTAGCTGTTACTTTTTTAGGTTCTAGAGAATAAGCTTTATACCAACAATCTATTGCTGTTTTTGGTTGACCCAACTCATTCCAAAGTTTGGCTAATTTGCGATAATTATCAGCCACATTTGGTTCAATTTTTGCTGCTTTTTGATAACAAGTAATTGCTGACTGCCAAGATTTATGTTCAGCATACAAATTTCCTAATCGTTTATAAATTGAGGCATTATTTGGCTCAATTTCAAGAGCTGTTTTGTAATTTTTCTCTGCTTCTTTAATTTGCCTAATTTTTTGCTGAGAATTTCCAAGAATTATGTAAGCTGCTACTGCATCTATTTTGATAGAAATAGCTTGCTGACATTGGGAAATAGCTTGTTCATACAATCCCTGCTGATAATATTTTTGAGCTTCCTGAATATAAATCTCAGGAAGATTTACCGTACCATTAGGTGGTAAAGCAGATTTTAAATTTATTGGTGTTTGCTGATCTATTTGGGGAATTTCGTCTGCTTTTAAACCAGAGTGAATAATTTGATTATTGTTAGTTTTGGTTGGAGTATTTAGAACCGTTTTTTCTCCCTCCAGATTCCAATAAATATTAGTTAAATCTGGTTCGATTATTAGAGGTTTATTGGGATGTACAGTTTGGATAATTCCTGTAGAATTTCCATTGAGCTGAGGCTGACTATTTTCTAACAGAGATAAAGATGATTCTAGATAATTGTCCGATAAGTCATTTTTTAAATTAAATGTTGATGTGACTGTATTTACTAAGTCACTAACAACTCTTTCAAAATTTTTGAGTTTTTGAACAATATGAATTGCATTTTCAGCTCTAACCTGTTGAATTATTCCTTGAGTATTTTGATGATTTTCTACTGTTAGTAAATTGAGAGAATTGACTTGATTTTGCCAGTGATGAGGAAATACTGGTGTGGTAGGTTTCTTTGTTCCTTGCAGCTTTAATGCTTCCCCTAAATTTTCGTAAGCTCCTAATAAATTAGGATTTAATTCTATCGCCCGACAATAACAGGATATTGCTTTATCAATTACGTTTTGTCGCAGCAGAGTATTTCCTAATATTAAATGTTCTTCTGCTGTGGCTTTTTCTGGTTCTAAAGTGTAAGCTCGATACCAACAGTTATAAGCTTCTGTTTGCTTGCCGATTTGTGTCCAAGCTGTAGCTAGTTTGCGGTAAGCATCGGCATAATTTTGCTTGAGAGAAAGAGATTTTTTATAGCATTCAATTGCTTCCGTCCATTGTTGCTGTTGGGCATATAAACTGCCGATATTTAGATATATTTCTGGGTCATTTGGTTGAACAGAAAGACCTTTTTTATAGGACTGCCAAGCTGCCTCTATTTGCCCTTGAGATTGCAACATTTTGCCTAGAGTTTTGTAGGTGGCTGTGGCATCACTGGAAATTGCTATTTTGCTTGCTTCATTTGATGATTCTGAAGTTGATTTTGTGACTTTATTAGGTTGATTTATTTTTTGATTAGCAGGTTCTAAAGAGTAAGCTTGTCTACGACATTCTGCTGCTTCAGTGTGGTTGCCAATTTTTTCATAAGCTCTGGCTAAGTTTCGGTAAGCTGCTGCTAAGTCTGGCTTGATTTCTATAGCTTTTTGATAATACCTTATCGCTTCTTGCCACTGTTCTTTTTGAACAGATAATGTACCTAAATTAACATAAGCTTCAGCAAAATTTGGCTGATATTCTATTGATTTTGTATACCAATACCAGGCGGTTTCTAGTTCACCTTGAGTATGAAGAATATTGCCTAAAGTTTTACAAGCAGGGGCATAATCTGGTTGATGTTTTAAGGCTTGCTCACAGGTTGTTTTTGCTGATTCTAATTCTTTTTGCTTTAAGTATAATTCTGCCCGTTGATGTAACTCAGCAGCAATTTGTGGGGAGTTAGCTTTTGGTGACATTTTTTTATCTAGTGGTTTAATAGGTGGGTTGCTCTGTTGGTTAGATAAATTTTCCCTGATGGCTAATTGTTGATATTTCTGAATAGATGCTTTTATCTCACAACTGAAAACTGTTTCTAGTATTTTTGTATTTTCAATAATCCCAGTAATTTTCAGAACTTTTTCTAAAGAATTAAGATTAACAATAATATCTTCCGTCAGAGGATTTTGATACATTAATTGACGGATGGGATAACAAGTAAAATCCTCTCCTTTTAAATAGTAATGCTCCAGTCCGAGTTGTTGGCTAATCACCCAATAATAATGTCTTATATAGTTAGGTGACACCAATTCTATAACTTTAGTTCCTGGACGACAAAACATAATATTTGTCAGTCCACTACCATGAGCGGCAATAATCACTTTGGCATGAGCAAATATGGCTATTTGTTCTGTCAAAGTCATTGATTCTGGCTCAATACAAACAAAACCTAGTTGGCTTAACTTGGATATAACTTCTTCTTCATTAAAGACTCGTCTGTATCGTGAATTATTTCTACTAATATATATCCGTTCTGGATAAGATTTTGTGGGTTGATTTTCGGTTGTCCTTTCCTGTTTTATTCTCTCTAAAAATACCCGACGCTGAAATTCTAAACCCCAGGATGGTAGCCAACCTAAATATCCGGGAAATGAAGGTACAATTAATTGTTTTGCCTGAATATAAGGATGGCGATCGCTCTCTAATATTTTCTCTTCGGGAATGCCTAATATTTTCAAACTTTCTCTTTGAAATGGCTGTTGATAACTATTAACTAAAAACCAATCTATTTCTTCTAAGTCTATACCATGAATTTTTAGGATTTCTAACCTCGGCAATATATCGACCATCCAATGAAAATATACATTGCCAGATAATCCTGATAATACTGCTACTGTACCATCTATTTTTTCTAACTCTGGTAGTTCTTCTAATTCAAAAATTCGATGTTTATTTGGATCATAATTTTGGCATCCTGGCAATTCACCAGGATATTCGCTAGAAAGCTCTTTTACAAGTTGATTATCTTGATTAATAATTGCTATAGCATTACAAATCATCCAAGAATTTTGCTGGGGTACAACCCATGCCTTACCTTGTGGTAATTTCGTTACAAATGTTTCTGGTTCTGATATTTTTAATGAGTTATTTTTGCCTGGAATATTTGCAGTTGTTGGATTTTCTGAACAACTATAAATTCTATTCCCTAAGTGGATAGGATTAAATTGTTCAAAAATTCGTCTCAAGCATGGTTGACAATTTAATCCTTGACAGGAAGATGATAATAATTTCTGGTTTTTCTGAGATTTTTTTGATTTTGATAAACTCTGCAAATTTTCTGATATTTGCGGATGATTAGGATAAATAGCCAATCCCAGATGATAAATAATAATTGCTGAATTTATCCGATTTTGCTCAACTAAACTATTACCTAGCTTGACATAATACTCTGCTGCTACTGGTTGAATATCTAAAGCTTTTTTATAGTAAAACTCTGCTTGGTTATGTCTGCCATATTCGGCTGAAACATTCCCTAGATGTAAGTAGGTTTCTACCAATAATTGAGAAATTTCTGTCAGAGATGATGAACTTTGGGAATTATATTGTTGTAGGGATATTAAAAACTTGGCACAGGCAACTTTTGCTTTGTCTAATTCATCTGTACTTTCTACTAATAAACTAGCCCATTTACAATAACCTTTAACAAACGAATTATTCTTAATAACTGTTTGTAAATGAGTCATTGCTTCTGACAGTTTTCCCTGTTCCATAAGGGAATAACCACTGTCAGTATAAGCTGTAATATTTTCTGGTTCTAGTTGTATGATTTGCTGAAAATATTCAACCGCTTCTTGATGTAATGCCCGATATTGGTATACTTTGCCAATGTGATAACGAGCTATACTAAATCGAGGTTCTAATTTTAGGGATTTTTCAAAGTAGACTATTGCCTGGTCTAGTTGACTTTTTAGTAACAGACCTTGACCAATATTATTGTGAATAGTAAAATCATCTGGCTTGAGCAACAAAGCTTTTTTAAACACAGAAATTGCTGCATCAGCTTTACCCTGCTGCAGCAAAATACAACCCCAGTTACTGTAGGAATTAACTACAGAATCTAAATGGTTACTATTCTCAATTTTTGATAAATTTATTGCTTGTTGATAACTATCAATTGCTGGTGCTAATAAACCTTGATTTTGCAAGACAATGCCCAAATTATAATAAGTATTAACATCATCTGGTTGGAGAGCAATTGCTTTTTGATAACTCTGATATGCTCCTAATAAATCTCCCTGTTGATACAGTACAATGCCTAAATTATAATGAACTTGTTGTAAATTTGGATTGTCATTAAGTGCCTGTTGATAGTAAAAAGTTGCCTCTTCTAATTTGCCTTCTTGCTGGCACAATGAACCTTGGATTGCTATATTTTCAGCTTCATCTATTAGTTTAATAACAGGAGCATTTTGCATATATTATTTTTCTCCCTGATTTGCTAAGTCTATATAGATATTCTGTGAATATTTCCCCTCTTCGGGGCAATCTAAAGATAATTTTTGTAGATGTTTGCCAGGAAAAAATTTTGGCTCAAAGATAGTTGTGATGAAAAAATACGGAGTGTTATAAGAAACCGGGTTTATAGGAGACAGATGTCGGTATAGTGGCATTTCATATAAACCCGGTTTCTCTGCTTTATTTATACCGACACTACCGAATTTGATATTATTCCCAATTGTGCAATCCCAAAATAGACGTAAATGCCTTAAAACCTGATGATAAAAATATATATACGATTGTTTGAGATGCTTCCCTGTGGAAATTAATTTATTCTTTTTGTTAGTTAATTAGATAATTTCAAAGTCATCTGCTGTGGGAGTATCTTGAGCAAATGGAGTTTCAAGGAACGCGAACTGTTGTACTGTATTGTCATCTTGAACAAAGTAAAGCTCTCCACTTGTGTCATAAACTACATTAGTAGAACCATTAGGATTGAAATTACTAATATCTGTGACTGTTTCCAGTATAATTTGGTCTCCAGCATTACCAAGAATAATATCCTGATCTATCTGAATAATGTCACCATCTGTAGTTCCCCTGAAGTCTGTGAGAGTGTCAATACCTCCAGAAGCATTAATATCAAAGATATAAACATCTGCTCCACCGCCACCATCAATAATGTCATTACCTATACTACCAATAAAGGTGTCTGCACCCTCACCTCCTATCAGAGTATCATCACCCGCTCCACCTCGGAGGAAGTCATTACCAATACCACCGCTTAGGCAGTCATTACCATCACCACCGAAGATGATATCGTTGTCTATACCACCTAAAACTATATCGTTACCTTCACCAGCAAATATTAGGTTTTCTCCAGAAATACCCTCAATAATGTCATCACCTATACCCCCTCGCATAGTATCATTGCCCTTACCACCTCGGATGGAGTCATTACCATCACCACCGACAAGACTATCTGCACCAGCACCACCATAAATGGTGTCATCACCATCTCCACCAAGCACTGTATCATTATAACCAGGTTGACCTACATTATCTCCAAGAATATAGTCATTTCCACTACCACCATCTATGAAGTCTGCACCAGTATCTCCTATGGCAGTATCATTATCTGCACCACCTTCTATGATGTCATCTCCAGCACCACCGTCGAGAATGTCATTACCAGCGTTACCTTTTACTGTGTCTGTACCAGAACCACCTTCTACAGTATCGTCCCCTAGACCACCTACAACAAAGTCATTGTCACCTCCACCAAGTATGCGGTCATTACCCTCACCACCGCCTATGCTGTCATTGCCACCTTTGCCTTCTATGGAGTCATCGCCATCACCACCATTAACTATATCATTGCTTCCCAGGGCATTGATACTATCGTTGCCAGACGTTCCCTCTAGCTCATCAGGATTTGGAGTAGCTGTGATAAATGTCGTACCGTTAAAGAAAAAGGAACTACTTGGTGTTGGATTGGTTATTATTACTTCACTCATAACTTTTTTATTCGTTAAGATTGACTATATATATTAACAATAATTTCAGACAAAATCCCTATTTTATTTTTTTTTATTTAAATCAAAATTTAGGTTTTAAAATAGTTATTCTATGGCTTTAAGTTCAATCCGGTTATTTTATTTAAATTAGATTTTTTTGCTGATTTTTGTGACAATTAAAGTAAATACTTTAGATATAAAATTAATTAAAATCATGGATGAAAGTATAATTACTTATAAATAAGCTAAATTATCATATCAAATTAGATATAAATACTTATTGATTAACTAAATTAATTATTCTACGTTTGAAAGATTACTAGCTAACAAGTATTCACTCAAACTTAAATACCTAGAATCCGGATAAATTTTAATTAAATAAATACAAATAAAAAGTAGGAAAATAATGATTTGTGCCAACAGCAACAGAGCAAGCTAAAATGATTTGCAAGTGATCGATAGGTAGGTCGAATTAAACGTTAAAAATTGTAGGGTGGTTTTAACTAAAAGCCTTGACAAATGAGCCATTTCTTCCTAAAAATCAGCCCTACTAAGTTAGATTTATTTATCAAAATAATTGGGTCATTAAGCCCGCTTTTTAAGGCGAAATGTTTTTGAAGGGTTCCTCTAATTGCGGTTACAAAAACCACTTTCGACTTTTATAGGGGTGATTCGCGTTTGCAGAGCATTCCGTTCCCCCAACCCTTATACTATAAAGTAGGGCTGTTTAATTCTTGGTTAAGATAGAAGGGGAGCAGGGAGAACGGGAGAATTATCCACGCTTTACCCAGGATTTTCGCTCCTTTTATCGATAAATAATTTTGGTGATTCAATGGATTTTTCAGAAATACCCTTGATTTCACCAAGATTCTTTGGGAACTTTTCCAACTCTCCACCCCAATTAATTGCCCCTAAATCCTACTTATATCCCCAAATCCCTCTTTCGATGTCCCCAACTCCCCTTAATCGATTATTTATTTGACTTTGAAACAGCGTCCGATAAAGCAAGGGTGGAAATATTCTCCCCCTTCCCTAGTAGGGCTATGCTTTATATCATGTCTGGTTGAACAGTGATAATTAAAGCTCATAGAATTGCTCTAGCCCTAAGATAGGTATTTATCGGGCTAGAGCAATTCTACAAACAAAAACTTTTTTATCACTAATTATCCGGACATGATATTACCCACATTAAGATCGAATTCCTTACAGGATAGGGGGAGAGGTGGAAGAGGGGGAAGAGAAGACAAACCTACCATTTTTTATATCTAGGACAGAGGTGACTAAAAGTGAATAACGCAATTTCACCATTTGCCAACTATGACTAGCTACTAAACCATCTCCCCACACTTCCCACACTCCCCACCCTGCAATGCTTATAAGACTTATGGGTAAGGGATAGCCTGGTAGGGAAGGGGGTTAGGGGGTTAGGTTTTTTTTAGCCATAATATTTAAAAAATAACAGGACTGACGCAACTGTACTAATTATAGTGGGTGTATCTGGAATAATGACGAATTTATATGCTACATATAGCGGTACTGCGTAAGTCCTGAAATTAATATAGGTATTACTTGTAACTTCACGAGTGTCAGGGTGAAAATTAGGGATATTAGTAAACTAATGACAAAATCTAGTAGTGGATAAAACAGAGTTTGTTGCTTGATTTAACTATTTTGTATACTATCTTCTAAGAAATTTAACTCTGTCAGGGTATTTAGACAAAAAAGTTGAGCACTCGTTTCAGGGGCTAACTTAAAACGCAAGTCAGAAATTAAAAGTAATTGCTGACTGAATTTTCGGTGTCCAAACGCTTCGCAAACACCATTTAGGAATGTCAAATACCTAAATGGGCTGCTACACAAAAATATCCCCTAAATTGAAGATGATCTATAAATCTCTTCTGATTTTCATTTGTCCCAAGTGTGGAGGACGAAATCTGATCATAGGCCAATGTGATTACTATTGCAGAGACTCTAAGTATTAGATGGCCAAGAATTAAGTCTTACGATTAGATAACCTTAATAACGTTAATTTGGAGTAAAATGGAGTATAACTCAATCAAACAGTTAGAGAATGAAAACTGTAATCATAGCCATCATTTTGATGCAGAAAACTAAATTGATTACTTCAAATACGATACACTTCTATTCTGACCTCAACACCTTTAGCCGTCATAGTTTTGACAAGACGAGTATAAGTTCGACTTTTGATATGTTTTCTGTCCACGACTAATAGAGATATTGACAATATCTCCTGTTTTAACATGGGTATATTATGGATTAGGATAGAGTTGGGAGAGAAATAAAAAAATCTAAACCCTATCTATAAATTTAGTCAGTTTTACTGATTTTTTGTATGGCAAGTGGAGGAGCGTATATTAGCTGAGTTTTGAATTTAGCTTTGAGAATCTGGCTCAGAACTATATTTTACTTTTTCCCAGATAATAGTAGCAAGGAAACATAATATCATTAAGTAAAATGGTATGCCTATCATAATTTATACTCCTAATTTTGATGATAATTGCTAGTGCTTTATATTTTTGAGCTTCAGTTATAACTTCATTGCTGCAAGAAATTTTATATCATTTCTCTATGAAGTTGCACTTAATAAAAGATGATAATTGTCAGTGTAATCAGGTCTGAGCAAAATTATTAAGTGGATTCTTACAAACAAATTGTATTACTAACTATTGCCCCAAAATATCAAAGATATTTCTATAATTCAATTATGACACACTTAACTCTTAATTGTCATCCTATCTGGCAAAACTAGGGTGTATTGAAGAGAGAATTTATCAACAAACAAAAATCACACTGAAGATATACTTAGTTAAAAATAAAGTCCTATATATTCATTAGCAATCAGATTTTTTTTCAATTACTTAAAAATAACTTCCATATAAGAATTGGGATTTTCAGCAACCCAACCTAAAGGGGAATTATATCTAATTTCAAAATGTAGATGAGCTTCCTCGAAATCAGGTTGCCCTGTCTGACCAACTTTACCTAAAAGTTCTGCTTGTTCAATTTTTTGACCAGTTTTAACATTGATAGAATCTAAATGAGCATAACGAGTTTGTTTGCCAGAAATATGATTAATTACGACTAAATTTCCATAATTTCCTTGTTTACCAGCAAATGCCACAATACCTTCTCCGATTGAAAAAACTGATGTGCCAGTATCAGCAATTAAATCTAAACCACTATGAAAAACTACTTTATTTTTAATCGGATGTAGCAACCAACCATAACCTAAAATTACCCTAGCTTCAAAAGGTAAAGGATAACCTGTTAATAAAGATGTTTTTGGCGGTGTTTTTCGTCCCGGAGACCAATTTACTCCTGGTAAAAAAACTATGTCTGGTGTTTGTTGAGCTGGTGTTTCTGGACAACCATTTACTTCATATAAAGCGTCAGCACGGATATTATAATTTTCTGCAACATTTTTCCAGGTTTTACCAGTAGGTACTTTTACGGCAATACCGTTATAAGGAGGAATGACAATCTCAGTACCTACGGTTACTTGTCCTTTTTGTAGCACTCGATTAAATGCTAATAAGGTTGGGGGTATTAGGTTGTATTGTTGGGCGATGCTTTCAATAGTCTCTCCGGGGGTGACGGTATGGCGTTGGAAACGAGATAATGCAGGTGGGGGACAAACTTTTTGTGCTTCTTCTGAGATGGAAGTAGTAGGAACTTTTATCCGTTGAGGTTGGGCGTTAACCTGCATTACTAACGCTGGATTCATTAAGAATAATAATGTAGTTGCAAGGTAAAAGCAGGGTTGATAAATCATCGGCAATCAAATTGTATAAATCTACTAGAAAAAAATATGGTGGACAAATAAAACTTGATTTACCATGATATTGATAACTCAATTTCTGCCCACCTTACTATTTAATGTTACTTAATTTTAGCGATCGCCTAAATTTAACCTAAACTTTAAATTTCTCCGTTATCCGCTTCATCGTCTTGTTGAAATTTTGCCGACTATTAAACGCGGAAATGCGGAAGTAACCTTCACCTGCTGCACCAAAACCTGAACCAGCTGTACCCACAACATTACAATTTTGCAACAGCTTATCGAAAAAATCCCAATTCAACAAAAATATAGATTACGCCACCAATAATTAACCCAAATTAATCAGCTAAATCAAATAACTACGCTTCAAACCAAAATTAATACCGCCTTCCCAATCAGATGTTAAATAATCTCTAATATCAAGTTCGGTTAAATAGTTATTATAATTAAAGCTCGTAGTAGGGCTTCAGCCCTACTACAAACAAAAACTTTATTATAAGTAATTATCCGAACATAATATAACATAAACAAATAAATGCTCTACTACATCTGCATATATAGGGTTCTTAATATACCCTTCTTGAAACCGAAACTCTCTATCCGTATTCTTTTGTTTTCTTAATACATACAGCAGTTTCCGAAGTTATGAGGTACATATATTAACGGTTAAGAATTTAGAATGCGCGAATTTAGAGTTTAGAAGTTATCCAGGTTATGACTACTACGAAGTTTACTGGAAATGTTTGCAGACTCAGTTGTATGTTAGTTAGTTCGGAATCTGCTGGAAGTGCTGTTACTGTACCTCATAATAACGGGAAGCGCTGTATATAATGGCTAAATATAGGATTAAGGATAAATAAAGTCTGATTTTCCTCTGTAATTTTTTCTATTAAACCTCGTCTTTCTAAAGATAGTAATGTTTGAAATAATTCTGGTGATGATAATTGAGATTTTTCTAATAGTTGGGCAACTGAAACAGATTTTGCTGGTTCGCTGAGTTGAGATAGCATTTGTTTTTCTAATTCAGACAACCTTTGAAAATGCTGCTGTAAAATATTGGTTAATTCATCGGATAAAAATAGGGGTTGATAACTTAAATATTGAGCTACACTCCCGCCAAATAAATTTTTAATTGTCTCTCCTATAAGTTTTAACCATTGGGGATTACTTTGATAGAAATTTATCAACTCTTGCCATTTTTCTTCATCCAATAATTCTCTATTTTTGAGCATCTCACGCGCTTCCTTTTCTGTTAAACCAGTTAACTGAAATAAACGTACTGGTGAGTCATCATCGATAAAGTTGAAAATTTCTAAAGGTGGTTCCCAACTGTTGAGAATAAAACAACTATTGTGAGGAAGTTCGCCGATAATTTTAAATAGGTTGCCATAGTTTTCATATCCTGGTTTATAGTTGCCGACAAGTTGCTTACTAGTGAGTATTTGTTGTACGTCATCTAGAATAATTAGACATCGCATATCTCGTAATTTTTCTATCAGGATTGAAAGTTGAGCATCGGTGTTATTCGGAAGGTTTATTTCTGCTACGTTGGAGATAATTTGAATTAAATTTTTGAGAGTTATGTTTAGGGGTGGAGATGTGCGGAGGGTGCGCCAGATGATGTGGTCAAAATTAGATTCTATTTCTGGGATGAGGTGACGAATAATGGTGCTTTTACCGATACCGCTTATTCCTGAGACGGTGATGAGACGACAGTGATGTTTGAGTATCCAGGTTTTGAGGGTGGCGAGTTGGGTGGAGCGATCATAGAATATTTTTTTGATATCTGGTGCGTCTCGGAGGTCGAGTTTTGGGAGTGGGGTGTTATTTTCGTTTGTTGTTTTTGTGGTGGGTAATTTTTGTTTTGTTTCTGAGGAATGGGTGTTATCTGTACAGAGATTAATATTACCTTTTACATAATTACTTTGTCGTCCGAAATTAAATACATTTGAAATATTAGAAACTTGATATCTTTCCATCGCAGCGCGGAAATTTGACTTATGAATTTTTTCTTTTAATTCCTGAGAAATAAGTTGCCATAAATTTGAAGCGACATTACCAACGTGAAATTTAGTGCAGTGGTATTCTTGAGCAACCTTTGAGTATTTTTCCCCTTGCCAAGTAGCACGTAATATTGCTTTTTGGAGACTATCAAGGTGTTTGCCAGTTTTGTCGAAAACTATATCATCAACAAAGTTTAAAACTTCATTAAGAGTCATTAGTCAAATTTAATTAGGAATAAATTCCTATTATATCTGATGTTTTCTGATATTTCAGAAAAAAAATCTGATATTTTCTGATAATTCTGTTTAGTCATACATTATTTTTTGTGAGATTTTATCAGTAGCAACTCTGATTATTTGTTGTAGTAAATTATTAGGTATTAGGTTACTTGGCGAAACTGTCAAAACTTTTTTGACTTTTAAGCAAGTAATTAATATAGTCAAGCTGTTCAGATTTAAGGATAAATATCATGCCTAAAAACTTCAAAAAAATAGGCTATTGTTTTGTAGCAACAACACTATTGATACTTGGTATTAGTTCTAAAACAAATAGTCAAAATACTGCTCCCGGTTTATGTCTGAGACATACAAGAATAAGTGGTTCATCTGGAAATGTGATAGATACTAATTGGATATGTTCAAGAGCAGGTGATTTTAGCCAATGGATTGGATTAGGAGATGATACTGGTTGGAAGGATCAAGAATTAGCTTTTAGAGCAATTGGTGGCGCAAAAATTTGTTTGGAGCATACTAGAGTTAGCCCTGCTAGTGGATTACTTAGAAGTAGCAAATGTAGCAAATCTTATAATGATATTCAGTCAGTAGGTTTAGGAGACGATACTGGTTGGAAAGATCAAAAATTGACTTTTACTATTTATACTCCTAAAGAGAATTACGAAATGTGTTTACAACATAGAAGAAGAAGTGGTAGTTCAGGAAAAGTAATTAATACTGGTTGGAAATGTGCCTGTGAGTATGATATGGCAACCATTTATTTAGGAGATGATACTGGTTGGAAAGACCAAAATTTAAGATTTACAGTAAGGAATAGATAATGACTTCAGAAAATAAAGGATAACTGCTTCTTTAAAAACGAATCTAAAAGTTTTCCCATTTTAAAATTAGATATTGATGCTCCACAAGGACGGTATGACCGCACAGAATACTGGATATATCTAGAGAGTTCTGACAATAAAAAGTTTCCTCAAAAAGACATAACAAGTTATAAAAATTCTCAGGGAGGTAACTCTAGAAAACCAGAATTTTGTGTAACTAATATGGCTTTTAATTTATCTTCTAGAAATTATCAAAAAATAGGAACCAGAATTTGTCCTGGTTATAATGTGAATAAGAAATATAATTTACCTGAAGGTACATACTTTGTCAGGTTTTATAGGGTTTCTCCTGAGAAAAATCAGATAGTTTTTCGCTAGATTTAGTTATGGTGGGCAAATTTTGACGCATCTATATCAACCGTAAAATTTGCGAGATTTGCCTACTCTATTTATTGCTTTAATCTCTAATTACAAAGACTTAACCGATCTAACCATTTCTACCAAAATTCCTATTATCTTCCTCGAATCTTTAATATAGTAATTCTCTACATTAATAAACACTACATTCTTTTCCAATTTCAAAAATTTCCAGACATGACCTGTCGTAACTGCACCATAAATAAAAGGAACATTTTTACCATCTTGTTGATTATATATTTCCGCCCCAACCATTTCTGCAATACATTGTCCTAAACCACTAACTATAGTTTTCATTTTTAGCTTTTACAAGAACAATTACAGTAGTATCTAAATATAGTTGTTCGGGAGATTCACTAATAATAAAATCACAAAATCCATTCAACCCCTTATCCCTATCAACAGAGAAATCTATACCCGAAAAAAAACTAATTTGCAGTTGTCTCTTAATCTCCAGCAAAATATTAATAATTATCAGCTCAGAACTTGCTTTTTATGTAGCGATCGCTAGGGCAATAGGTACATTTTGCTTTAAATCTCAGCTAAAAGATTACTAATTTCTACAGGTTCAACACTGATAACTGATAACTGACAGGAAATTTCTTGGATAAACCCGATTTATGTCTAATTAATAACGAGCGCTCGAAATAAAAAAATAGGTTTATTCCCATGATTAGTCTTTTCCAGGAAATTTCTTAGATATAGCAATTCCAAGAGTTATGAAGTACATTTGTAATCTCCCTAAATCCCCCTTAGAAAGCGGGGTAGGGAGGATAAAAGTGTACCTCATAGATTAAAGAATTGCTATAAACCCGGTTTCTGGGTAAGTTAAAAGCGATCGCCTCTCACCTAAATTTTAAATTTCTCAGTTATCCGCTTCATCGCCTCGTTGACATTTTCCCGACTATTAAAAGCAGAAATTCGGAAGTAACCTTCACCCGCAGCACCAAAACCTGAACCGGGAGTACCGACAACATTACAATTTTGCAACAACTTATCAAAGAAATCCCAACTTGACAAACCTGTGGGAGTCTGCACCCAAACATAAGGCGCATTTACTCCACCATAAACAGTTAACCCTGCTGCTTGTAACTGAGAGCAAATAATTTTGGCATTCTCTAAATAAAATTCGATCAATGCTCTAACTTGCGCTTTCCCTTCCTCGGAGTAAACTGCTTCTGCACCTCGCTGCACAATATAAGAAACTCCATTAAATTTAGTGCAATGACGGCGGTTCCACAATTTCCATAATTCTACATCGCTACCATCAGCAGCTTTCCCTTTGAGAGTTTTAGGTATTACAGTCAGCGCACAACGGGTACCAGTAAAACCAGCATTTTTAGAAAAGGAGCGAAATTCGATCGCGCATTCTCTTGCTCCTTCTATCTCATAAATAGAATGGGGAAGACTTGCATCAGTAATAAAAGCTTCATAAGCAGCATCGAACAAAATAATGGCATTATTCGCTTTGGCATAATTTACCCATGTTTGCAAATATTCTTTAGTGGCAGTCGCACCCGTGGGGTTATTGGGAAAACACAAATAAATCAAATCTACCTTTTCAGTAGGAATTTCGGCAGTGAAATTATTTTCGGCTGTTATTGGTAAATAAACTAAACCCTCATATTCCCCTTTTTCATTTACATCACCAGTATTACCTGCCATTACATTAGTATCTACATACACTGGGTATACTGGATCTGTCACAGCGATAGTATTATTGTTGCCAAAAATATCCAAAATATTACCACTATCACACTTCGATCCATCAGAAATGAAAATTTCCGAGGCATCAATATCACATCCTCTAGCTTGGAAGTCTTGAGTCGCAATTTTCTCCCGTAACCAACCATAACCTTGCTCTGGGCCATAACCTTTAAAAGTCGAGCGATCGCCCATTTCTGCCACAGCTTTAGTCATGGCCTGAAGACAAGCTTCTGGCAATGGTTCGGTTACATCCCCAATACCCAATTTAATAATTTGGGCCTCTGGGTTTGCTTCAGCGAAAGTATTAACCCGTCTAGCTATTTCTGGGAATAGGTATCCTGCTTTGAGTTTGAGATAATTATCGTTAATTGTTGCCATGGTAGATTAAAAAAGTCACTTACAACATTAGACCTTTTGGAAAACTTAAAGTCAAATATCAGTTATCACTTGTCACTTTAGGAGCCAGGAGACAGGAGTGAGTAATCAGAATAAATATGTTTAAATATGATTTATTTGCTTGAATATCACTTTTTAATCAAAGTAAAATTTGATGAAATTATTTTAATTACCCTAATTATTTCTAAGATTCTTTTTTCAAATTCGTATAAGTAAGTAGTTGTGCTTTTAGGAATTTTATAGTTGAGAGAGGGAACCGAGAGTCAATAGGATGTTTCAATAATCAACAATTAATAATTACCTCTTATTATAAAGAAGATGATTTTGCTCAAAGAAATTGTTGATTTTTTCCCTATGAATGTAGAGGCTTTATACCTTAATTTTTCGGTAATTAATTTTGCTTACGCACTTAGCATTAATAGAAATAGTTAATTTATCTCACTTTTAACTTCTGACTTCTGACTTTTAACTTCAGTTATGACTCCCGCCATACCGAACCATTAAAACCAGTAATTTTTTCTGGTAATTCCTGTGAGTTAATAACTGCGAATTTTTTCATGTCGTAAGTAGTGTAAAAACTATTGCTTTGTTCCAGATTAATATCTACAACAGTCAAAGTATTTATCGGAGCTAAATTACTATTAAGTAAAACGCGAGGTCCGCTTCCTACAGCACCAGTATAAAGCAATTTTAAATTACCTTTATAACCAGGAAAATAAGCATGATGATGACCGCTAATATATAGATGTACATTATATTGTTCTAGCAAAGTTTGTAACTTTTCAGCTTCAGTCAAAACATCACCAAATTTATTTCTGCCAACTGCTACAGCATAAAGAGGTAAATGCCCCATCACTATTCGCATTTTTGCTGTTTGTGCTTGACTACTTTCTAGACTTTTTTCTACCCATTCTAATTGTTGATTAGGAATCTGAAATGTAGAAGCATCCCAAATTAAATAAAAGATTTCTTTGTGTAGGAAACTATAGTAAAAAGGAAACTCATCTCCCTCGAAAAATTCTAGGTTTAGATCATTTTGATGTTGACTCCAATAATTCTCTGCTAGTCTACGCTCCTTGGCAAATATAAATTTTCCAGACTTAATATAACCAGAACCATCGTGATTGCCAATAGTAATAGCAAATGGTTGTTTAGTTTGACGTAATGGTGTGGCAATGTAGCGGTCAAAACTATTCCACATAGCTTGAATATTTTCTTCAGTCAGTGATAGTTTTTGTCCGGCAACCATGTCACCTGCACAAAGCACTAAATCTGGTTGCCATTCAGAAATAAAAGGAATAGTTTTTTCCACTTGAGATTCATAAGTTGTGGAACCATATCTACTGTTTAAGTCACTAATAACTACGAGTCGAATATCTCCTTTTTTCGGAGCAAACATTCCTGGAGGTGCAGGTGTAGATAGAGTTGGAATTTGTGAAGGAGAAATATTAGAAGTTTCTGGAAGTTGGGAATTAGTCTTTTCAAGATTTATAGTCTTGTTTGGCTGAAATATTCTGCGGAAAATTATAGTTAATCCCAATCCAAATGCACTGCCCAGAAAAATGAGTAAATTACGACGGTTAAATCTCATGTTTTTTGCCATAAATTAGTCATATAAATTATAGATAGAAATCAGGAATGATTAATGAGATATTTAAAAGGAATTAATAACTATCAAAATCCTTTTATATTCTGACTCCTGTAGGGGCGATTTCCTAAGGTCATGCTCCACAAACGCGAATCGCCTCTACCTAAAATATTACAACTGAAATATAAGTGCTATAGCAATTGTTTATAACTTTAATCATTTATCTGAAATATTCTCGAAAAAATTACAGCTAATCACAATTTCAATAAATACGATCTCTGAACTTATAAATCCACTTTATTCCCCAGAGAATTTAATCTGCAAACTTTCCAACTGCAAATTTATCAATTATAAACAAAAATACTATTTACTTGCCAGAACTAAAGGATCATTTTATTGAACTATTTTTAACCTAAAAATAAACAATTAATGACTATTTTTATTTTATGATTTTTATCAGTATTTCCTCAAGTCATGAAATAAGTAAGCATTTAGCTATTAGCAATCATGAATCAGCTTTTTTTTGAAGGTATTAAAGACATTTACTATGGATATTTAAGCTTTTTATATGTGCTTTAAACCATGCTTAATTCAGAATATTAATGTTTCAATATTGTCATCTAACCTCCTGCATATCTGAAGCTAATAGCTGAATGTTGATATGGAGTTTTAATTTTCTTGTTATGTCTAACTTTTTCCTAATCCGCTCTTCCTTATTAGTTATCAGCAATCTAATTTTAAGCCTATTAATAGGACTAGGACTATTCTCACAAACAACCTTTGCTCAATCTACTCCTAACTCAAAACATCCTAAATCTTGCAAAAATTCAGAATATTCAACTATCAGAAATATCCCTGGATACTACACTCAATCAATTCCTAACTATTTCTAACTTGATGACAAACCAAGAAATAGGATTAGCTAACTTAATAAAAATCATCAGAGAACAAACGATTGTTGCTGTAAATAATAGCTCTAATCCTTGGCCGACAATTCACGAACGAGCCAGATTAGCCAAAGTTCCGATAATTATGTATCACGACATTTTACCCAAGAAAAAAGTATCTTTTGATGTCACAGTAGAAAAATTTGAAAAGCATCTGGAATTAATCAGAAAAAATGGAGTAACCCCGATTAGTTTAGAGCAACTAATTCAGCACTTATGCACAGGAAAACCATTACCAGCTAAACCAATAGTCCTGACTTTCGATGACGGATATATTGGTAATTATCAAATAGTTTATCCCCTTCTCAAAAAATACAATTATCCAGCAGTTTTTTCAGTATATACAGACAAAATAGAAGGCAAAATAGTTGGTTGTTCTACCCTCACCTCGGAACAATTAGAAGAAATGGCCGCAAATCCATTAGTAACAATTGCATCTCATAGTATTACTCATCCCAAAGATTTAACCAAATTATCTGACCGAGAACTTCAAGAATAATTATTAAAATCGAAGCAAATTTTGCAGAACAAATTAGGGATAAATATTCACTATTTTACTTATCCAGAAGGTAAATATGACGAGCGTGTTAGTGCTTGGATAAAAGTAGCAGGGTATGAAGCAGCACTAACAATGAAAAATAACAAAAATATCTTCAGTAATGAATCAAAAAGTTTATTAGTAATAGACCGCTTCGGTCAATCAGAATTAAAAAAAGCAATTTCTCAAACTGATGGCGGATTACAACTACCTGCCTGGAAATTAGGGTTTGATTTTAATAGTCAAATTATTAAAAATAAAGTTTTGCCACAAGATATTCCCCTAGTTTTAATTTCTGGAGGAAAACCAATCACTATTCATGTAGATAGTCGCTATCAAGTGAAAGATATTGTGGTAAAAAATCAGGCGATCGCTGGAGTAGATGGGCCATTTTTTTCTATGGAAAAACCAGATTCTAACGAAGTTATAGGTCCGATTTTTAGTCAGAATACAAAAAAATTTATACCTGAAGATAGCTATGACAATAATAAATTAAAGAATCGTCCCCTAGTATTAATTAGTGAGAATAAAGTAGATTTTATTCCTTTTAATCCCAAACATCATAACACTATAAAAGGTCTCCAAAAAGAAATGCCAAATTTTACAGATGCCTTTGTCGGATCTGCATTTTTAGTCAGAAATTCTCAACCACAACTAGCAGAAACTTTTGGCGAATTATTCAAATTTAATGAACCCCGTCATCGAGCATTTTGGGGTATTCATCGTAGTGGTCAACCTATGATTGGAGTATCTTATAAAAGAGTTGGTTCAGTTAAACTTGGTCAACTTTTAGCACAGATAAGATTTCGAGATGCAGTAATGTTAGATTCTGGAGCTAGTACATCTCTAGCTTATCAAGGTAAATTTTTAGTGAGATATACTCTACGTCCTGTTCTTCATATAGTTGCCTTAGTTTCTCCAAAGTCAACTTCAAAATTAACTTGTGTTGTAGCTCAATATTAATAAAAATCAAGCAATACCAATTTGATCAATTTTTATTATATGAAATACTAAAATTTTTCCTACAAATACTTAGGCCGTTTTAAGGATTCAAGAATCTGTAGGAATGTAATAATTCAGCAGTTAGCTATTAGTTAGCCTGCTGCGGAGGAGCTTCGCTTTTTCCTGACGGAATGCTCCGCAAACATGTCGCGTAGTGAAACAGAGAAGCTGTCTTTTGCAGAGGAGTTTTCCTTGGGAATGCTAAGTATTCATGTCGCGAAGCGTTTCATGTCGGCTCTTAGCCGAAAATGTTAACAGCTTTATTACTATTAAGGAAAGAAAAAGTAATTGAGAGATTTCAAAGAATTAAAAGTATGGATAAAATTCCATTGGTCAACCTTAATAGTCTATCGAACCACATAGTTAATTAAAAAGCTGTTTGCGTAGAATTCCACAGGATGAGCTGACCACTAATAGCTGAATGTTTAGGATTGTAGGGACTATAAACTATAGAAAAGCTAATTTTAGATATTTCCCAAACTAATATAAATTATCTATATGTCAGTCGTATTTTACTTATTGATAAATTCTCTATAAATTCAGGAAAAGGTAACATTAGCAAGAGTTTCATACTTGATTATCTATCACAGCTGCCTATCTGAAATTAGTAACAACAACTATATTTTTCTTCCATTATCAAAAAAATATATACTTGATTTCTTGTTGTTTTTCTCTCAAAAGTATTTTCAACATTCCAATGGAAATGCTATATTAGTTAAATTAAAATATTTTATCTTAAAAAGTTATGTTATACATAATATTTAAGGCAGTTCAGGGTGCATACAACAATTAAAAATTGCTTGTAGGTTTCTTAATGTAGTAGGTGAAATTTAATCAAACAGCTATTAATTATTAGTTGACAGAATTAGTTTTACAAGTCTATACCCCCCTTAACCGAACACAATTTTAAGAAGCTTAAATTTGGCCAACAGCTTCCTATAGGCAGCTAAAATAGTAGTTATGTTCACTCTAGTCCTACTAAATCATGCATCAACAACAAAATTCTAGATTCAGAGAAACTCTTTTAATTATTAATGATAATCCTAAAAGTTTAAAACTGTTGACTGAGTTGTTATCTACCCAGGGGTATAAAGTGGAAATTGCCACCAGTAGTAAGCAAGTTCTAGAAACTATTCATTTCATACTTCCAGACCTTATTTTATTAGAAGTAAAAATGCCAGACATGGATGGCTATCAAATCTGTGAAGTTCTGAAAAGAGATGAACAAACTTGCCATATCCCTGTGATTTTTATCTCTACTTTGGATGGAGTGATGGATAAGATTAAAGCTTTTACTGTGGGAGGGGTAGATTATATAACTCAACCATTTGAATTAATTGAGATTTTAGCCAGGATTGAAAATCAATTGCGTTTGCGTTCTCTACAGCAGGAATTACAACAACAAAATGCTAGATTACAACTATTATTAAAAACGACTCATGCTATTAGTGAAGCATCTGATTTTGAGTCAGCTTTAGAAGTGATTCTCGCAGAAATTTGCCAAACTATGAATTGGGATTTTGGGGAAGCATGGATTCCTAACCAAGATACTACCATGCTCAGATTTAGTAGAGGTTGGTATGCTAGTAACAGTAATAATGGCACTTTACCACCTACTTTGAAGTTTCGACAACAAAATCAAATTATTACTTTTAGCTCTCATCCAGGTTTCCTAGAAAGAGTTTTCTCTTCTCAGCAGACAGAATGGCTAGAAGACATTTCTCAGGCACAATATTCTGTTTCTATTTGTTCTGAAATTGCTGAAAAAATAGGTATTAAATCTGCTTTAGGAATTCCTATTATCCTAGATAAAAATGTTTTAGCTATTTTAGTTTTTTTCCAAAAAAGTTCTCGCTCCTTAGATCAAAATTCTATGCAATTAGTTAATGGTGTTGCCACTCAATTAGGTGGATTAATTCAACGAAAAAAAGCAGAACTAGCTCTCAAAAAAGCTAATCAAGATTTACAAGTAATTGCTAGTTTAGATAGTTTAACTTCCCTGGCTAATCGTCGTAAATTTGATGAATATTTTCACCAAAAATGGGAACAACTTAGACAAGAAAAACAGCCTTTATCTCTGATAATTTGTGATGTAGACTATTTCAAATATTACAATGATTATTATGGACACCCAGAGGGAGATCAGTGTCTCAAAAAAGTTGCTCAGGCGATTAGTAAAGTTGCTATATTTCCTACTGATTTAGTATGTCGTTATGGTGGAGAAGAATTTGGAATTATATTACCCAATACAACTCTTGATGAAGCTTTACGAAGAGCAGAATTAATTAGATTGGAAATCAAAAACCTTCAGATATCTCATGCTTATTCAAAAACAAGTTCTTATGTTACTGTAAGTTTAGGAGTAAGTAGTATAGTTCCTAATTTTCAATTATCGCCTCGTACATTATTAATAGATGCTGATCAGTCACTTTATAAAGCCAAAGAACAGGGACGCAATTGTGTTGTTGCCCATAGAAATAGCTGTGTCTGTTAATTAATTTGTTAATTAAGTATTCAACGAAAATTAATTTTTTTTATATTTAATATTTAATGGTTATGTTAAGTAGGTCAGCTAAATGATTTTTATAGTAGTCACAATTATTATTAGGACTGTTAAAACCTTCTTGATTCTATCAAATTTAGTCAAAGCAATAATTTTAATTCTGACTTCAGTTATATATTTACTGGTGTTGTAGACAAGTAGATTTTTTGTTCCCAGTTAAACTGTTTCCTACTTACAGATATTAAATTAATTTTGCACAGGTACTTAATATCATAATAATACCAAATCTATTTAAGTTTAATTAGTGATTAAACACTTATTCTCTAGATCCAGAATAATCTCGTTATACTTACCACGGCCTGATTCATAAGTATTCAACCCTAAATAATATAATTTTATCCTTTCTCTCTTCTCTCCTGACTCCTCCTTAATTATTTATCAGTGATTTGACCAAAGATGATATTAATTGCATTTATCCTTAATTAATCAAAAACCTTTCCATAAAACTTTAATAAACTATTAAATTTAACGACTTGATTTTCTATATATTTCCACTAAAACTCCAATAAATGAGCCAAATATCCCCCCAACAATTCCTCCCCAAAATGGAATAAGTAGTGGGCTAAAACAAACATAAAATCCATCCCAACCATCAGCACAATTTAGAGGTTGAATTTTTTGACGAGCGATAATAATAAAAAAAACTGTACTCAAAAGTGAAGTAAAAGTTGCTGCATTAAATATTCTCATCGTACATCTGAAATGAGTAATTAAGTTAGTAATTCCACCAACTATTCCTCCAATAGTACCTCCGATGATAATTCCTACACAAGCACCAAATAATGAAACAAACCATACAAATACTATGGGAAGTATACTACTCATAAAATCCTCCTAATTTGATTACTTTTAACTCCTCCAAAAAACTTTTAACCTACTAAAAATACTTACAACCAATGCCACTATAAATGTATAAATAAATCCCCTAAACAATCCTAAACTTGGTGTTTGAGTTATTTGTGCAATTTCTTCATACCATCCAGTTAATTTGAAGAGAGGTAAAAGCAAGTTACCTAAGACTACATAAGCTATCAAGGGATTTTGCCCATTATAAATCAATAATTTGATTAGACCTTTATGTTAAAAATAATCGCTAATTACAGTAAATAGAATTAACAGAAAAATCGAAATTCCTGTGGTAATGAAAAAGTAACTAATAGTAGAAGTATCTTTTTTTTATGCCACTTTGAAAAGGCTCAAAAGCTAATCCTAATACTAGCCAATAAACACCCAAACTATAAAGTTGATTTAGTAAATTTTCTATCTAATTACCTGGTTGCTGGAATAATAACCAACCGGAACCACATAAAACTACAGTTATTAAAGTTGTTTGTAAAACCAGCCTAGATTGTAACCCAACCAATAACACCAAGTCAATAGTCACCATTAATACTGCAATAATTAACACACGACTAGCTGGCCATTTTTATCCTATAGAATCATCATTATTGGTTTCATTATTTTTCATCCAATTTAAAATTAAATCTCCAGCAATAGTACCTGGAATGAGAATAAATAAATATTTCAAATAATCAAATCTAAAAATCCAAGGCAAAGGAGAGTCATACCAAAACTCTTTCACCCATCCATCATCAGTAGCAGAAAATCTTAGCCCTAATAATATTCCTAATAATCCTAAACGTAACCACAAATTAGATTTAGTAAATAACCAAATAATTTAACCAAAAACAGCCATATTTGTTAAGACTATGAGAATAATATCACTCCGTTCTAAAGAAAATTTACTACCATCAAGATATGTTAATCTACTCAGAACTAAAATACACAAACTCCAGCCAGCTATAATCATAAATTGATTGAGAAACTTGGGAAAAAATTTAGGTAAACGGGCAAACATTAAAAAGAGGATGAAAAATCCTAGTAAAGCTAATTGCCACTTTTCAGGAGTTTCCTCTATATTGTTAATAATGTGGGGTCGGAAATGTTGCAAAACTATAGCAAAAGTGCCCAACAAAAATCCTCTTTTCAGTATAAACAAAAATATTTGACTGTATCGCCAGTTTTTATTAATTAATCTAGATAAAGCTAGGGGTATTGATGTTCCCATTGCAAATAAGAAAATAGGAAAAACAATATTTACCCAAGTTAATCCAGGAATATCAGGATTAAATACATAATTTGGTGGCGGAGTTTGAGCATGATACATCCAAGCTGGCAATGTTACATCACGAGGAATTATGCCAGATAATACCATCATTAAAATAGCAAATCCACGCAAAGCATCTAAAACATCTGCAAGTTTTCTAGAGGTTGCTTGTTTTACCATTGTGATATAGGAAATAGTTTAGATGAAAATGTCAAAAAAATAAATTGAAATATACTTGCTGCTTAACATTATATTAATTAGAAAACTTGAGGTTGTAGTTGATTTTTACTAATTTTATATTTCTAATCTTTTAAAGCTATACCCACAATGCTACCTCCACCTTTGGCTTTAGCTAGACGCATTGCTAAAGCAACTTCAGGTAATTTTTTGCCATATCCTATACTGCCAGTTAATCCAGTTTTCTCTTTATAAATTCTCTGTAAATCCTTTAATAAACTTGCCTGATAAGGTGCTTTAAAGAGAATATTGTCTCCTTCTGCAAAAAGTACACTTTTGTGATCTTTTGTTGTTTTGTAGATTAACTTTTTCAACTCTCTAATAACTTCATGTACTATCTGACTTCTCTGTCTTACTTCATCTTCACTTGATTGTTCAAATGCTATTTCTAAATAGTCACCTGCAGAATCACAATCGAACCCAAAATAAAAAATTGCCGGATTTTTATCTGTTGGGGTTTATAGAATTTGAACATTTACAAGTTGACCATTTTGATTTAGAAAAGAACTTAGTGTTTTAGTTGTAAATTGTAGAAACGCAAATGCTAACAGAGAAGACAGACGAGATTGAATAGCTATTATATTCTTTGAATAACTATTTTCTGAAGAAGGATGAGCAATATCATTTCGTACAGAGGTAATTAGTCTAGTAATATATTCTAATGTTTCAGTATTAACGAAGTATTTTGGATTGTGAGAAAAAATATCCCGCACTTCATCTAACTTCTTTCCTAGTATTTTGTTTTCCAAATCAGCACTTTTTATAATAGTTAAAATGATATTTGCAACTTCTTCAACTCCAGCAGAGGAAGAAAAAACAGAATGACGATAACTATAAGTTTATTCAGTTATTTCGCCAATTAGGCTAGAATTTACCCCAGATAAAAGTGATTCTCGTAAATGTTCAATATCAAGTCCAGAAGGTAATAAATTTGTTAGACAATTTACAAGATCGTTAATATTTGAACGATGGCGTAAAACTTCTGTATAATTTAATTTCCCGAAAGTATCAAACTTCTTGATCGGCGGAAACTTGCGATATTTTATACTTACTCCTGCTTTTTCTAACTCATCGTAAAAAAGACTAGCTTGCTTTTTTCTAGTATCTGGATCTTTAGAGAAATCTATTTCCAAAGAATAAATATTTTCTATATCAAGCACATAAGCAAAAACAGCAAGTATAGACTTAAGAGATGAAATACCACTTGTCAAGTCAATATAGTTTTGTGGATTATCAAGAGGGTTAACAATTGTTCCTAGTTGCTCTACAAGATCCCTGAATCTATCAACATTAGAATCTTCTATTTTTGTGACATGATGTACTAAACTTGTTGAAGAAATTTTATGGTTGCTTAGAGCTTTTTGCCAAGCTACTGAAATTGTCAAAGCTTGTAATGATTGTTCAGAATGAAAAATGTGTACTTGACGAAAAGTTAAATCACTATTTTTACTGTCACTTCGTACTTGAAGGGTAGCTCCAATAATAGCGTTAATCATTGCAGGAATGTTGGTATTTCCTGCCAAAATTAGCTTGAATAATTTTTGATAAATGTTCATTTTCGCTTTGTTGAATTTCTTATAATCTAATATAATTTATCTACTGTATAGTGGAGTTTAAATTTTATACTAAGTCCGGTTATAAAAAGATACTTTTTTCAACTCTTTTCTAACTCTTCTGCCCTCTGCCTTACCCTCTTCATAAAGATACTAATTAAACTTAATTTGGTATTATTGCTCAATCAAACCTCAATTTTTTTATAAAAAAATTAGTTGCCAGTAGAAACTTTTGCTACTAACAACTAATAATAATTAACTATCAACCACTCAATATCAACTTAAGTAGAACAAGGTAAAAAAAAGATGTTGTATATTTAGTTATAAAAGCCTCAAGTCATTGATATGAAATACTTCCGAGGAAATTTACAATTTGATACATAAAGCACAAAATTTACCACGGTCTACTTAGCTAGAAGAAGCAGGTAAAGAAAGTTGAGGTTGAGTCTTTGGTTGATGACCATTACCATTACCATTAGAATACTCTGGAGATAATAATACTTGACGAATCAAACGAGCGATCGCCCGTTGAGTCAAACCACCTGCTACTTGTTGCCCCATCTTTTGCATTTCTGGTTTAACTAATATATTTGGCACTAATTGTACTAACTGCATAGTATCAAAACCAGGAGTATCTTGAATGATTTGCCAGATATTTTTAATATGTTCTGCTCTCTTTTCCTGTGCTGGATTATTAGATGTAGTAACTGCAGTTTTCTCTACCTTCAGACCTAACCATTCACCTATTTTATTCCTCGCATTGGAAAAAGTATTTATCGACGCCAAATCTAGACTATTAATCAGTTCTTCAACCAAACGAACCCGAATAAAATCTCCCCGTTCAGATAATAAGAAATCTAGAGCTTGATTTAAAACTTTACTAATATCATAATCATCACTATTACTCGCATTTCTTAAAAGATTTTCCAATCTATTCCAACGAAAATCACCATCCTTAAAAAGTAAATCTTTTAGAGAAGTTCTCAACTCAGGAGCAGGGTCAGTTAATAAACGTTTTGCCACATAAGGATAAGCTTTACTCAACACTTTAAAATTAGGCTCCACATTAATAGCAATACCTTCCAAAGTTACCAAAGAGCGAATAATCAAAGCATAATAGGCAGGCACCCGAAATGGATACTCATACATTAAAGCCGATAACTGGTCTGTAATACTCTTAAAATTAAGCTCTGCCACACTTGCACCAAGAGCATTATTAAACACACCAGCTAAAGCAGGAATAATCGGACTTAAATCAGTTTCAGGAGTTAAAAATTCTAGCTTCACATAATCCTGAGCCAAAGCATCAAAATCACGATTTACTAAATGTACAACTGCCTCTAATAAACCATATCGCTGATAAGATTTAACCTCACTCATCATGCCAAAATCTAGATAAACCAACTTACCATCTGGACTTGCTAATAAATTACCAGGATGAGGATCGGCATGAAAAAAACCATGTTCTAATAACTGTCTCAAAGAACATTGCACACCAATTTCTATCAGATATTTCGCATCAATATTTTTCGCTTTTATAGCTTCCAAATTAGTCAATTTAGTACCAGTTATCCATTCCATTGTCAACACACGACGCCCCGTATATTGCCAATAAATTTTAGGAACATAAATATCTTTCAGATGACCGTAGAGTTGTTTAAATTTTTCCGCATTTCGACCCTCCTGAGTGTAATCCATTTCCTCAAATATTCGAGTACCAAACTCATCCATTATGCCTACTAGATCGCTACGGAGTCGCTGAATCTTTTTATGTGCCCAAATAGCCAGTGTTCTTAATATATAAATGTCTAAAGCAATGCTTTCTGCTAAACCAGGACGTTGTACTTTTACTGCTACTGTTTCACCTGTTTTTAATTTGCCTTTATATACTTGTCCAAGAGAAGCCGCAGCGATGGGATTTGGTGTTAATTCTGTATAAATTTCTTCTGGAGGAAAACCTAATTCTTCTTCTATAAAATGATAAGCAACTTCATTGGGAAAAGCAGGTAATTGGTCTTGTAATTTGGTCAACTCATCTAAATATGTTGGAGAAGCTAAATCTGGTCGAGTAGATAATGCTTGTCCTACTTTAATAAAAGCAGGACCGAGATTTGTCAAAATTTCTCTTAACCAAATTGCCCGTTTTCTTTCATTTTTAGCTGCTTTACCTCTAACTTTGTCCAACCACAAGCTAAAAGCAAATAATACAAAAGTCCATAAGATACTGATTCGTCGTTTCCAGACTTTCAAAGGACGTTTACTGTAGAGGGCTGTTATTGCTTCTGGATCGTAGCGTAGTCTATTACTTTCTGCTATATCTGGAGGATTTTGAGACTTGAGCATTTCTGTATCTATATTTTTTAGTTGCATTGCCTCAATTTCTACTGTATCTAATTTCTTGCTGTGTGAATTTAAGTCTTTTTGGTGAGATATAGATGATATTGTTTCCAAATTCATAAAATTTTAGAAAAATTTAACGACTATTGTTAAATATTGTAACAACACCTCTACCGTTTCACGGAAGTCAAAAGTCAAAAGTAAGATTTTAAAAGTTGGAAAAATATATTTTCTCAGGTAGAAAGTAAGAAATATTAGAACATCAAACCTAAACAGCAAGGTGACTAAGAGTTGATTTCCACTGACACAAAATATTTGAGTGTATCTCTTTACCTAAAATTTCCTCAACTCACAAAAAATTTATTAGTTAATTAAGAATCGAAAAATTAATTGTCAAATCTGACTATTGCGTATGTCGCAATAGTACAAATCAAACCTAGACAGCAAGGTGACTAAGAGTTGATTTTCACTGACACAAAATATTTGAGTGTATCTCTTTACCTAAAATTTCCTCAACTCACA